>NZ_BTPU01000040.1:0-35105 GCF_036985595.1 Vallitalea maricola
TTTTAGATATTTTCATCTGTTTATCAATTTGTTTAATGATATCCATCATATCATGATAATGTATATTATCAGTATTAGTCATATAGCTTGATGTAGAAAATATGCGTGTAGAATCTTCTATGTAAACTTCTCTTGCAGGCTCGTCAAATATGTTATTAGATTGTTCTTGTTCATTCTGGGGGACTTCTAATCCTGCTACAAGACTTTCCAATCTTCGTTCGGCGTCTAGATAACTGTTTATAGCGCTATTAATATGTATTCCCGAATTATCTAGTCTTTCACCTAAAGACTTTATTCCTTTGCTAGCTGTATCTAGTTGATAATTAATATTATGTCTTTGACGTATTACATTGTCAATACTATTTTTTAATGAGTTAAATTGACTATAAATATTATTTACTCTTTCTGCCGAGCCTTTTAACCTGTCTACTTGCTCTTCTAGTCCTCTAATATCTGAAGATATTTTTGACATGTTTCACCTCCTTTGACCTGCATAAATAAATTACCTTTAATAACATTCATATAAAAAAGTTAAACATATACACAAAAAGATTAATTTAATGATACATAATTAAAAATTATATTTCTACAAATCCTGACGAACGACATGATTCATGGGATAAAACGCATCATTTTAAGACATATTTACAGTATGTTTCTCTTAGGTTGTTAGTAAATAAGGAATAAAATTCTTAATAGAATTTCTTATTATATTGAATCTAACATTTATTTGGTATATAATTTAAGAACTAAGATGAAATATTCAAATAATATACTATTTTAAAATATGAATTATGATTTGATTATATAAAACAATGGTGAAAATAAGACATTGATATATATAAAACATGAGTTGAGGAGGGCTTTTATTGAAAAAGAAATTAACAGTGATTATCTTACCTTTAATATTACTAATTGCTTTTTTTTCTTATTATTATTGGTATGCTGAAGTCTCAATAGACGATTCTAACTTAAGAGAAGCATTAAAACAAAATATCGGTAAGATAAATAGATCAAATTTATATGATGTTACCACGTTAGATTTATCAAATTGTAATATTAAAATCTTAGATGGCATACAAAATCTTAAAAATATAAACCATCTTTGTTTATCCAATAATCAAATCAAGGAAATTAAGTATATTAACAATCTAAACATAGATTCACTAGATCTAAGCAATAACAAAATAGATAATATCCCTAAATTAAATTTACCTAAATTACGTATACTTGATTTATCGGGAAATAATATTAGTGATATACAGAATATATCAAACATTATTAGCTTAGAAGATTTAGTATTATCTGATAATAATATAGACAATATTTGTGAATTAACAAATTTACCTAATCTCACATTATTGGATTTAAACTTAAACGATTTATCATCTATAGATGGTATTGAAAATTTAAAGACACTAAAATCACTTTTTATAGGTGGAAATGATATACATTATATAAATAGTATTAGTAATCTAAGTAATTTAGAAGACTTGATTCTTTCTGAAAATCAAAACATTAAAGAACCTATACCAATAGAATATTTGAAAAAAATAAAGAACTTAGAGATAAAGTCCACTAACATTGAAAACATTATTCAATAAAAATATAATTGATAAAGCATTAGCTAAACAATATTTATTATAATCTCTAGACTTGTGGTATACATATTGGTATCATAATTTATTTATGATTACCTAAAATATATGCTCTATAGCTTGTAAAATACAATCTATAGAGCATAAAATAAATATTTAAATTAATTTAATGTGATAAAAAATATGTAAATTTAAATAGGAAGGAAGTATATCTAAGTACTAATTATAAATCAATCTTAGCAACAAGTTCTTCGTATAAAACTTCACCTGTTTTCTTAAATCCAACGCTTTCATATAATTTTTCAGCCACCTTATTTTCTGGTTCAAAACTAGTATAGAAAGGCATCTTACCATATTTTTCTCTTATGAAGTCTAGAAGTTTTAGTACTGCTGCTCTTCCATATCCTTTTTTCTGTTGTTTTTGGTCAATCATTAATCTGCACATAGCCATACTATTATCTTCTTCATCAATCTCATACATAATAAACCCAACCATTATATCGTCATCATATATTGCTAATGGAAATAAATTATTTCCATAATGAGCTTCTAACAATGAGTATGAATTAGGTGCAACAAATTCTTCTTGCTCCTTAAAAACCTTTAATTTAAAACATTCTTCCCAATTATCGTTACTTATTTCTTTAAATAGTATATTCATAATACCCTCCATATTTCTAATTATTTTATTAGTTAATTTTCTTATAAATGAAGAGCAAACATTATTATATAACTAATAACCTAATTCCTTTAACATACCTGATAATACTTTTAGTCTTTCAGCTATGAGTTCCCCATCATCACTTAGAATTTGATTAAAAAGTTTAATATCTTCATTTATTTTTTCATTATCTGTACATACTTCTACGTTCATTGCATCACCTTGTAATCCTACTCTGTCTATAATAGGTTTATCTTGATTGTATAGATTATCATAGCGATACGCTTCTTTGAAATGTCCCATGGTTCTGCAAATAAGAATAGATAAGTCTAGCACACGATGTAGTGGCAATTCTTCAGATTGTCTCGACCATTTTTCACCTGTATGTCTCCAAACTTTAGCTGATATTTCAACATTTCCTCTATCATTCCACTGCGCCAGTCCTAATGAAAGCCCTTTAGCGTCAGTATTATAGGCATATCTGCCATCAACATTTTCATAGTTTTCAGAAACTATAACAGGTTTATGTTTTAATTTTGTAGGTATTTTCATATTATGACCTCCTTTATCAATTAGTAATTTAGTAAATTAGTAAATTACTAAATCCAAATTAATAGTATATTATTCTATTGGATTTGTCAAGTTATTACTAGACAATAAAAAGGATTCATTTTAATTATATTAATATTACAACCTTTAAAGTATGAAATATTGTGTCAGTTAACTAATATATATGTTAAAATATTTATTAGTTAGATTTTACTTGTATATATTATTCTGCAAGTAAAAAAGTAAAATTATAGAGTAAATAAGATTTTTGTAATAGAAAGGCTTATGGTGATTATTTTGAATAAAAATGTTAAAAAAATATGCATTATCATGATTGTACTAATCAGTATATATTTTTTGGCTAGACCTTTATCATTTTACATTATCCTTATTAAAAATCGGTATAACATAGCTACGTTTGAAACTTACAAGACTGTAAATCAAACTTCCAATAGCAAAGAAAAAATAATTAGAATATATGATTATAATGGTAATTTTAATTATCTTTTATTATCCAATGACAAAAGGAAGTTTTGGACTCTAATAAAAGAAGGACAATCTTCTTCTAAAGGAAATAGTTATTCAATGTTATTATGGGATGAATTTAATATAAAGGTTGAACCTGTGAATACTAGTTCAAGTGAAGAACAATCTGTGATTCTAAATGAAACACATAAAATTTATGATGTCTTAAAAGATAAAATTGATGAAATTAACCTTGATACTATTTCTCCTAATCTAGGATATGAAGTGACTGAGAATGATAAATTCTATACTATAGATATTTATACATTATTACCTGACTCTGAACCTATATTAAGAGAAATTAATATCAATACAATTATAGATTTTAAATAATTACATAGATGGTTTTATAAACCTCTGAGTAGGGTAACCAAATTCTATCAGTAATTCATCTTCTATGAATCCTAATCTTTTATATAATTTACGAGGGGCTGTTCCTTTTGGATCGCCTTCTCTATATGTAGTAACTTTTATATCCGTTTCTGGTTGGAATTTTTTAAAGGAAAACTGTAATAGTTTTGATGCTATACCTTTTTTTCTATAGTTTGGATGAACAGCTAAAAAGCAAATTTCTGAATTTTTCCTACTGATTATAAGCAGTCCTACTATTTTATCATCATGTCTAGCTAGTATTCCTGTTTTCCGTTCGATAGTTTTTTCCATACCTTTTCTGTAGTCATCCATATCCAAGCCTGGAAAATCGTCTTTTACAATATCAACTATGTTCATCCATTCATCTATATCTTTATAATCTGCAAAGTCTATTATATATTGATCTTTCATATTTTCTCCTTTCTATGTCATAAGATAATTATTATATTTACTCATATAATAACATTATTTAATTATTTTTTCTAAATAAATTTATGATTCCTATATTATATATAACTAATAATAATTTGTTTAAGCCATTTTGTCTTAAAATAACACTATAATATTTAAATAAGCTATAATTATATATGTTGATTTATAAACTTTTTTAGGAGGTATAATTTATGCTACATAACTATTCAAAAGATATTAATGAATTACTACTTGAAATTATAGATGATAAACTCAAACAAAGTTTATCTACTAATGCTGAAATAAAACAACAAACATTAGATAGACATAAGTACGATCAAGCTTTTTCAGATTTACTTGACAGAATGGATGAAGAAGATAAAGCAATTATTGATGATTATTTAAGTCTTAATAACTGTATTAATAGTATACTTTTTTGTGATATTTATAAGTATGGATTTTATGATTGTGTTGATTTATTGAAAGATTTAAAAGTAATTTAAAAGGCTTTTATTATAGCACACTTTTTCCATTTAAATGTTTTTACTATACTTTCCAATATATATTTAACTAATCTGGATAAAATATGATTGATTATATAAATATGTGTAAAGTGGAGGTATAAGTATGAACAATAATAAAAACCTTTTGAAAACCCGTGATAAATCAAACCGTGAAATGAGAAAAATATTTCCAAAAGATGGGGATGATATTGGAATTGTGGATGGTGAACATATAGGTTCTACAGAAAAGAAATATACAAAGCGATCGAAGTTATCTCATAATAACTAATGAATTACTGACAGATAAAATTAAAAGGCCCTCTCTAGGTATTGAGAGAGCCTTTTGATTGACTTAATACATACAAATATTATTAAATGTTACAGGTACTACCTCTTATTAAGTATTTTTATCTATTCGGCATACCATATTGGTCTATTTCCTGACCATATTACCAAAGAACCGTCGTCTTGAAGAACTAAACGAGCACCTGGGTTACCCCATGTACGTGTGCTCCAAATAGGATAAGGTTTACCATAAGGAAATTGAGGATCATAGAATAATGGAAATGCTTGAATAACAAAATTACCAGTTGTCCCTTCCATCATGCATCCGCTAATTTGCCACTTATTTGTATGACATGTACTAGATCGCCACACTTCTTTATCTAAATTATATAAAACAAGTCTTCCTGTAGGTTTCATATATAACTTATACTGCTGGTTATTGGATTGTAACCATTGTCCAATACTTAATTTTTCTTCTGGTCTAAGTACATTTTCACCATGTGCTGCCAAACTTGTAATGCTAGTCACCCCGACCATAAATAAAACAATAACCAATAATGAAATATTCTTTTTTATCATTTTCAATCTTCTCCTTTATAATAATTTATCTTTTGTATGTATTGTAAATATTATATCATATTATTCATTTATATCAACTATATTTAATACATATTTTTTAATTGTTTGTTTTTTAATCAAATAAATTTCTTGTTTTTTATTTTTATATTCTTTTCTAAATATTCATAAGGTATATATAACAAAATTTTATCCTTCTCTTTTGATTTTTTCTTTATTTTTATTTAACAATACGTTTTAATATAGTTTTTACTATAAAATTTCAGTGTGGTTATATTTTTATACACTCTCAATAATAATTACTAAATTTATACATCTTTGAATTATTATGTTGACAACAAATGATCATTAAAATATAATGGTAAATGCAAATGATTTGCATTTACCATTATATTTTAAATTAATTAGAAAGGTGGAATAAGATGAAATCAAAAAAAATCATAAGTATAATAGCAGTCACTATGCTACTAATTTTACTTATCGCTGGTTGCAGTAATAATAAAAAATCAGATGCTGAGAAACCAGTTATCGCAGTGACAATCGTACCTGAAAAAACTTTTGTAGAAAAAGTTTGTGGTGATATGTTTGAGGTAATAACATTAGTTCCTGCTGGTAACAGTCCAGCAAATTATGAACCTACTCCTAAGGAAATGGAACAATTCAGTAAAGCAAAATTATATTTCTCTATAGGTGTACCTACAGAACAAGCAAATATTTTATCCAAAGCAACAGATATGAAAGATATGAAAATTATTAAACTTCAAGATGAAGTAGCACAAGAATACTCCCCTAGAGAATTTGCCCCTGGAAAAATTGATCCTCACATATGGTTATCACCAAAAAGAGTTAAAACCATGGTAGAATCTATTATTAGGGAAGTTAGCTCCTTTGACCCTGATAATGAAGATATTTATAAAGAAAACGGTGAGAAATATATCGCTGAACTTGATAAACTTGATAAAGATATCCAAGAACTTAAAGATATTAAAAATAGAAAGTTTATTGTTTTTCATCCCGCATTTGGATATCTAGCTGATGATTACAATCTTCAAATGTATGCCCTAGAAGAAAATGGTAAAGATGCAACACCTCAAAGATTAAAAGAAATGATTGACCTTGCAAAAGCAGAAAATATAAAAGCTATTTTTTATCAATCAGAAATATCCAGTAAACAAGCACAATCTTTTGCAGATGAAATAGCAGGAAAAACTGTACAGTTATCACCCTTAGCTCCAAATTATATAGAGAACATTGAAAATATGATTCAACATTTAACTGAAGTTATGGAATAATTTAAAGTCCAACGGAGGATATTTTAATGATAAAAAAGATAAGTATTTCAACTATATTTACTGGTGGGCTTATTCTTCTTGCAGGAGGATATCTATTATTTTCAATTTTTAAATCTGTTAATGTGGATTTGACGAATCTAATAGTTTTAAATACTGTTTTTACAAGTATACTTATGCAAGCATTTCCTTTTATGCTGATTGGTGTGCTGGTATCATCTGCTATGCATGTTTTTGTGCCAGATGAATGGATAGTTAAAATTTTTCCAACAAAATATGGTATTGGATTTTTGACAGCAATGTTTGCAGGTGCTCTATTCCCTGTATGTGAATGTGCAATTGTTCCTGTTATGTCACGGCTTGTTAAAAAAGGTGTTCCTGTACCTATCGCTATAACTTTTATGCTATCAGCTCCTATTATTAATCCAATTGTTATTATGTCTACACTATATGCATTTCCTGGACAGCCTGAAATAACATTATTCAGAGTTGGTTTTGGTTTAATAATAGCTCTAGCTGTAGGTTTGATTATGATGTTATATAGAAATGATTTTTCTACTATTTCTACTGATTATGATTATCAATGTCACAATGATCACAATAGCAGCATTAATCATTCATGTACTTGCCACCATCATAGTCACAATCATTATAACAACAGTATATTAATGAAATTTAGAACTATGTTTTTACATGCTGGAGATGAATTTTTCAATGTGGGTAAATATTTAGTTATAGGTGCTTTAACGACAAGCCTTATTCAGATATTGATTCCTAAAAAAGTTTTTGTAGAACTTGGCTCAAAAAGTGGTTTTTCGCTTATATTGATGATGTTAATGGCATTTCTCTTTTCTGCCTGCTCTACTTCAGATGCTTTTATTGCAAGAAGTTTCATAAATAAGTTTTCAATGAGTTCAATTTTAGGTTTTTTAGTATTTGGACCAATGATGGATGTAAAGAATCTATTAATGCTTTTAGCTAATTTCAAGAAGAGTTTTGTTATTAGACTTGTATTACTTATTACTATTTTGAACTTTTTATTTATAAGTTTTTTTACCATTATATTCTTATGAGGGAGATAAATAATGAAGACAAAACTAAACAAATTCAATATAAATACCTGCTTGAAAATATTATTGCTTCTTGGGTTTGCGTCATTTTATTTGTTTACTGTATTTTCAGGTTCAGTAAAACAATATGTACATCCTAGAATCATTCCATATATTATATTTGCTGCTATAGTTATGGTGTTAATAGCAATACTCTTAGTGGGAGAACTTCTAAAAAAACAGCATATGAAAACAAAATCTTGGACATTACTGTTTTTTTTAATTCCTTTATTAATGGGGTTTGCTCTTCCACCGAAAACATTTGATTCAAGTACAAAAGCAACAGGAAGTCTTGAACTTTCATCTAACACTATTTATGAAACCGATAAAACTTCTTCAAAACCAATTGTTGAGCAAGACCAAACGGTTCAGAAACCAGTTGAATCTAACAATGTGGATGATATTTTAGAGAGAAATGAAATAGATGATAGTTTAGATAATAGTTCTAATAATATTTCTAGTGATAGTTGTAATGATATAATAAATATAGATGACGATATAATTGTAATGGATGATACTAATTATTATAAATACCTAAATGAGATATATAAAAACCTAGATAAATATAAGGAAACTAAAATAGAAGTTATAGGATTCGTTTTCAAGGATAATAAGGAATTTAAAAAAAATGAATTCGTACCAGCACGACTTTTAATGGTCTGCTGTGCGGCAGATATGGTTCCAATAGGTTTCTTATGTCATTATGATGATACTGTACTCTTAGAAAAAGATTCATGGGTTAAAGTAAGCGGTACATTAGATGCAACAGAGTTTGAAGGTAATAAAATACCTATTATCAATGCAACTACAGTTCAACAGGTTGATGAACCTGAAGATGCTTATATTTATCCATATTAAAAAAAGTATAATATATTATCATGAACAAATTTTTAATATTATGGAATATAAATTTTAAACCTATCATCTTTTTTGATATTATGATGATAGGTTATTTTTATTATAGCTTTAATTTTTTTATATATAATAGACTGTGTTTTAATGTGCTTTTTTATTACTTGGTTTTGATTATTTTAGCTATAGATGCTAGTAGTAAAATCCATATATCATAAACTATTGTTTGATATAATAATATTTCCAGACCATATGCAGATGGTATTAAGCCTGCAACAACGTTTGTCCAGCAAAACCAGTTATCTATATAATATGTTATATAATTGTCGATTCTTAGCTTGATGCAAGCATAATATAGTATGGCTAATAATATATTAATAACGAAATATGGTAGAAAATATAAAAATGGATTATTTCTATAGTTTGTAATTTTGTTTAATATTACGTAAGATAGTATGTAAATTATTGATATTATGATAAACCATATTATTGCTGATAACATCATAATCTTTTCTCTATTGCACTCAAATGGAAGTTGTTTAATAATTTTTATGTTTAAGATATTAAGTATATATATAATTACCATAGTTGTTATATATGTTAATATGTATTTATAAATATTCTTTTTAGTTATTTGTCCCATATTATTTTACTCTCCTTATCTTTCCAATCTATAGTCATTTTTATTTATTGACCCCATTCTTATCCTTATAATTAATTCATTATATTTATTGTCTTTTTTATTACCACAGCCTGATATAATTAAACATAATACTATTATTAAATTAGCAATATGAACTTATATAATTTTATTCATTTAAATTTCTCCATCTTTATTATACTGGTGTTATGATAGTATTATTATATAAAATTTTATCTTTGCATTTTTTTAAGAAAATCATCATAATTTTAGTTATTTATCCCATATTACACCACTATCCATGTCATTCCATTTAGAAAGTCTTATAGAAGTATCGAGTAAAATATTATGTACTGTTATCCTTTCATCTACTGTAACTCCCCACCAATCTTCATATTTTTTATCGCTCAATATTACTAATTCTTCATACCATTCACTTAGCTTTTTATAATTATTTTCTTTATCTTCTGGAACTTCGTCTTTTATACCATCTAACAATTCTTTTAGATTACTTAATTTTTCTAATATATCTTCACATACCATCAACTTTACAACATCTTTAGGATTAGCTTCATCTAACTTTTCGACTATTTGAAAATAATCATCATAAAAACCATTCATAAATTCATCATATTTATTGTCTTCTTTATTACCACAGCCTGATATTACTATAGATAATATTAATAGTATATAAACTATAAAATACTTTTTAAATTTATTCATTAATTTCTCTCCTTATATTTATAATCTTCCACTCTCAACATATTTATCTATAACCTTTAAATCATTCTCTAATTTCTTTTTATATATTTTTTCATTTTTATTCATATCTATTAATTTATCAAGGTATTTAATTTGAATATCTTTATAATGTTTATTATCTTTATCATTTTCATATATCTCATAATCATCATTTATTATCTGTTTTTTTATATACTCCAATTCCTTAATCATTACTTTCTTATATCCATACAAATCCATAAAATACCTATAATCAGATTTCATTATATATTCTAGTTTTCTAGTTGTTGCATAAATGCCTTTTTTCCTTGCATCTGTCCATCCAAAAGCATCATCTATATTACTTGGCTTTTCACCTGGCATATTTTCATTAGTACTAGCAGCATAAATCACAAAACTAAGAGGTACAGCAAAATATGTATTACCTCCTGTAGCTTCTAATGCTGTACCATATGATGTTGCACCTGCATAGATAAAATCAGCCATCTCTAGTGTTAATTCTAAACATCTTAAACCCTCTTTTTGATTTACCAGTATATCATAATATATTTGACCATAAGAACCTTCTAGTAATGTATGGCTAATACCTGGTCTATCCCAAATAGATTTAAGATTTGACTTATATTCTAATAAAATTTTATCGATTCTTTTTCTAGTATTAAGTATAGCTTCTCTTTCAATAGTTTCTTCCATACTAACTGTACTGCTATCTTTAAAACATTCAACATTATCATTTGTATATGTACTATCTTTCTTGATATTAGTACAACTATTATTTTTGTTGCAAATATCAACTAAATAGGTTATTCTGCTATTATATTTCTTAAACAATTCCTTATCCCATTTTTTGTTAAGATTAGAAGCAACTGCATCATTATTATCAGCAAATGGATTTTTATCTTCACCACTAGTATCAGATAGTATATTCAACAAATTATTTAATTGATTTTCACAACTGCTATATTCATCTATAGCATTTTGTAGCACTTTATTTATTCCATAAGTATCATCTACCAGTTCTTTCGTATTCCCCTGTAAATTATTAAGTTCACTATGTATATTATCTCTATACAATATATCTGCATCAATAGAACTTTTAATATTAGTAAAATTATTTAGTATTTCATTTATTCTAGAAGCTATATTTTCTATATCACCGCTTTTACTAGATAAATCATACAAGTTATATTTTGTATATGCCATAATCAAGCCCCTTTTTTACCTATTATTATAGTTTTTTCAGAATTAAATGTCAACGAAATCTGACGAACGGTATGATTTATGGGATGAAATGCATTTTTTCGTAATAATTTCTTATTGTATGAATAATTATGTTAGAATTATAAGTATTTTTTATTATCGTAATTATATATTCTTCCAGTAGCAAAAATAAAACAAGCTCCAGTTTTATATACACCAGATCTTGCTCTATATTTATTCAATATATTATTTTATATATGTAAATTTCATATTACAGAATGAGATTCTATCATTTTAATTTATTTAGTTGGTGGTGATACCTGATCTAACAGGATTATTCCATCATATTGTTGTTTAGGTATAAATTGTGATACATTAGACCTTATAATCTCTGCAGTCAAACCGTCTTCGCTTGCATATTGATTAGTGAACATCCATTTATTAAACTTATTCTTATTTTTATGCTTGGATAGGTCAACAAAAGAGGTTTTGTATCCACTTCTACTTATTATTTCTTCTAAACTATCCTTTGGAACTGATGGTATATCAAAAGGCTCTTGTGTTGTTATAGCTGATGCCTTACCTCCTTGCATGTAGAATCCTATTGCATACATATCGTTTCCTAACTTTTTACTTAATAGTTCTCCCATACTTACAAAGCTATTAATCCATTCATCATTCTCCAATGCAAGCATCTGTGATGTGTTCTTTGCGATATGGTCATTATGTGCCCATAAGATAATTTTTTTGTCTGGGTTACCTTCCAAATACCACTTTACGTTATCTGCCATTATTACATCTCTTATCTCATATCCTTCAACATTATCTACCATACTCATTCTAACAATATTCATTCGGTTTTCAAGTGTACGGAGTGCGCTATCTACCAGCATATCATTTTTACGATATATGGCTTCTAATGTACTTCTATTATCTTTTATGTACTCAATTACTTTATCATAATCTGATGTGTATTTATCAATAATCTTTTGATATTTTTCTCTATGTCCTGTATCAAAACCATATTTATTAAGTAGTGTATAATAACTCTGGAAAAACTCTACTTCCATGTTATAATAATCTTCTGCTGCCTTTTCATCAATCTTCTCTAACCACTGTGTCATATACTCAATGAAATACATACTAGTGAATTGCATATCAAAACCAAAAAGGTCTAGAGGATTGTCGGTTTCTTTTTGCTCTTTTATGTAATCAAATAAGTCTAGAGTTTCTTGTGAATGCCATACTGGTAAGACACTATATTCCATCATTTGTTTCGCTGTTAGATTTTTAGTGTTCATAACCATTTCACATTCACCTAGTCCTGATTCAAATCCAATTGCATCATATCCAAGTTCCTCATGTAAATATTTTATTAATCTGGTTTTTATTGTTCTGTAATCTCCCACACTATGAAAATTTTCTCCTAGGGAAACTACCTTTTTATCTTTTAACAGCGGTTTCAAGAACTCCAAATCACTGTAATCTTCTGAATCAAGAGATTTAATTTCATCTACATTCTTATCATACCATTCTTCAGTTGTTTCAACTTTGCCACATGCTGCTATACTAAGAGTGATTACTATTGTTAATAGTACACTCATTCCCTTTTTTAACATATTTATATTCCTCCTATCATACAAATCCATTTATCCCTTAGAAATCTTTTATATTGCTAATCAATTTCTTAGTACATTATATATTAAAAAAAGTTCATATTCCATTGGAATAACTTACATATACAATATCAATCTTACATTTTTGTAATTTATATTTCATTTCTTTAGTACATTACATTAAGTAATTATAGCATATTATAAATTAGATATTAAGCTTTTACAATAATAAAATCAAATAATTAACTAAAAATTTATTATTGACAAATTATGTTTGTATGCCTTATAATTATACAGGAATTTATAATACTATAAACAATTAAATACCTCGATATATTTATATATCAAAGTGTTGAACCTCCACTTCAAAAAAACTCCAAAGTGGCAGTTCTTTTTTTTTTGGGGAATTTTATAGCCGCTAATATACATAATGAAAGGAGTCTTTATATGTCAATAAATATAATTAAAGACTATAAAAAAGATAAAAGTTTTTATAAGAATCTATTTGTACTTACTCTACCCATAGTACTACAAAGTTTGATAACATCTTCACTTAATATGCTTGATACAATGATGATAGGTAAAGTAGGTGAAACTGAGTTAGCTTCTGTAGGTATAGCTAACCAATATTATTTTCTCTTCACCTTATTCATTCTAGGAATAGCTGGTGGTGGTGGAGTTTTAATTGCACAATTATGGGGTAATAATGACAAAAAGAACATTAAAAAGGTTCTAAGTAAATCACTGATTATAAGTTTGATGGTAATATCAATATTTTTAATTCTTGGTCTTATGATTCCAGAAAAAATTATAGCATTATTTAATAATGATGCATCTGTTGTTACAGTTGGTAGTCAATATCTTACTATAACTG
This sequence comes from Vallitalea maricola, assembly GCF_036985595.1. Taxonomy (NCBI): domain Bacteria; kingdom Bacillati; phylum Bacillota; class Clostridia; order Lachnospirales; family Vallitaleaceae; genus Vallitalea; species Vallitalea maricola. The sequence goes on from NZ_BTPU01000040.1 coordinate 13,802, forward strand.
TTATCAGCTATGTTTTCACTGGTATATCCTTTGTTTTTGCTTCCGCACTTAGAAGTATAGGAAATACTAAGTTACCTATGTTTGCCAGTTTGTTAGGGCTTACTGTTAATGGTGTTCTTAACTATGCTCTTATTTTTGGTAATTTTGGGCTGCCTGAACTTAAAACTGAAGGGGCTGCCATAGCTACTCTTATTGCAAGAATATGTGAATGTAGTCTTATCTTATTTGTTGTTTATTTTAAGGATAGAATATTAAATATTAGATTAAGTGACCTAAAAGGTTTATCTAGTAAGTTATCTGCTACATTAACTAATGTTACTTTGCCAATAGTTCTAAACGAAGCGTGCTGGGGTTTTGGTAATGTAACTTATATGGCTATCTATTCTCATATAGGTAAGCGTGCAACAGCTTCAATGCAGATATGCTCTACTATAATGAACTTATTCATGATATTTGCATTTGGTCTTTCTTATGCAGCTGTAGTTGTTATCGGTAATGAGATAGGTGCTAATAGAGAAGATGTAGCAAAAGAGTCTTCTAAGAAAATTGCTAAGATATCTATATTGATAGCACTTATTCTTGGAATAGTACTATTTGCATTAGCAAGGCCTATAGTTTCATTCTTCAATGTTTCTTATGAAGTAAAGCTATCTTCCACTTACATACTCTATGTATATTCAGGCATTATGACAATAAAAGTCTTCAATATGGTTATGATAGTGGGTATTTTAAGAGGTGGCGGAGATGCTACTTATGGTTCTATTCTGCAAGGGATTACTCTTTGGTTTATTGGTATACCTTTAGCTTTTGTAGCTGCTTCCATACTACATCTACCAGTTCATGTTGTCGTTGGTTTTACAGCTATTGAAGAAATAATTAAGGGTATTTTTATGATTAAAAGATTCAGGTCATTTAAGTGGCTAAGAAATATGGTAAAAGATACTGCCAATGACAAAGTCAGTATAGCAGCTTAAGATATATTTTAATGAACAAATAGATAACCAGCTTAGTAATTAAACTAAGTGGTTATCTATTTTTTTAACCCTTTGTTACTAAGAGAAAACCAATTACATGAATCGTAAGGTAGATGGTATCATTAAATAGCATATCAATATTATACATAATTGCCCTCTTTATTAATATTATTTATAGCCCTGTCTTTATTAATTATTTTATTGAACTGTTTTTGAATTCTATAGCATCAATTTTGTTTGTTTCTTCTGTCTTGATATAAGTTATAGCTACTTGGTCACCTTTTTCAGTAAGTGCTACCAATGGATATTGGTCAGCTGATACAACGAATAGAGTATCATTTCCTTCTATCTTAATTAGAAAATATCCTTCTTTGAATACTCCAACCCTTGAAACTGTTCCATAGCTATGGTCAAATGAATCAAATTGATCACTAAGTGCATTAGTATTGTTCCCCTCTGTAATCAATATTCTATTATATTCTGTCTGGGCTTCTCTGAGTGTCTTGCCCCATGCAACTGCTCTATAATTTTTTACTGAACATAATGCATATCCAACAACATTTCCACTATTCCCTTTTAGTGTTGATAGATATGTTGGTTCACCATTAATGTTAATTAAATATGGATATTTTGCTGTATAACCAGCATTTTGAACCAATTCTTCCATCAAGCCCATTGCTTTTTGCTCTGTTGACCCTGATATTCTATTATAGTGTGCTTTACTAGTACGAGGATTATATATTAAGAATCCAGTTGTAGCTTCATCTCCTCCATAAGAGGTAATTCCTGTATAGAAATATACATTGCCGTCTTTGAAAACATATCCGATACTTTCTGTATTCTTCAGTTTTCCTGTATCTGAAGGATTCCACCAACCATTAATATATTTTCCCCAATAAGTTAATTGTTCATAGAATATGTTAGCTGAAGTAACTCTATCTACCCATTCAGGCTGCTCACCTTTTTTATAAAATTGAACATCTTTTGTTACTGGGTCCACTATTATTACACCTTTGACATCTTTAGTAGAAAATCCAGTTTTATGTGTGTAAGCTGTTATAACCCATTTCGGATTTCCTTCTGTATCTTCCTCGAATGAATAATCAGTCAGACCATAGTTCTTGTATTTTGAATATACTACCCTCTTAAGATCATTGCTAAAAAATGCTGATGGTGCAACACTGAATTTTGTATCAACAAATTCTGCCTTACCTGTTGTTGCATTTACCTTAATATATCCTGGTATGGATTTGTTCTTAATGTATTTAAAAAAGCTTGAGTGTTCAAGTGGGAATAACCAAAATGGTTTACCCTCTATTACAGAAAGTGTCCCGTATTCTTCTGATATAGAGTACATTGAGCCAAGTGAAGGATCTTTTTCTGTAATTAACTTTTCACCAAACCTTATTGCATCTAATTCGTCCCATATTATAAGGTTTTCCATGTCTACGTTAGGGACTGTTTCGTCAAATACAACTTCTTCAACATCCAACATTTTCTGTTTTGTACCAGAGTTAAATATTGCTGAAGATGCAATTCCACCAATTATTAGGTATCCAACTGAAAGTATAAAAATTGCTGAACCTATTATAACTGGTAGTTTACTGCTCTTTTTATCATATACTCCAATGTAACCAACCACTGTGATTATTGCAGCAAAGACTATAATAAGGAATATTAATCCTATGAATTTCAAGCTTATAACTGGTAGTATTAATATTCCAGTCAAAAAGCAGATTATAGATCCTAAGACTACTCCTATTATTGTATGTTTCATAATGTATGCCTCCTAAAGCTTTATAGTATAAATACACATAAAATATTTTATTGTGATATTAATATTGTTTATACTATTATTATAGAATCAAATTAAAAAAGTCTCAATAACAAAAATGTTACATTCATCTAATAAACTGACTCATATTTGATATATATATTAGATTAATGTAGCATTCATATAATTTACCATATTTAATTGTCTTTTACTCGTCTATATCGTACCTTAGTGAACGTTTCTCTATTTCTATTTCTATATCGCTAAGTAATTTTTGTATATTTTTGATCTGAGGTATTATCTGTCTTAGTCTGATAATTTCATTTTTATCAACGATACCATCCGCTAAAACTTCAAATAGCTCATTTTTGAATGATTCCAGTACCCTATTGGCATTTATTAATCCATAACCAGATTCAAATAGTGTTTTAGGAGCTGAGTATGGATGATCCTCTTTACCAATGAGACAGCACTCTGAACAGTGTTTGCGTCTTAGAACTGGATTCTCATATACTTTACTCATTGCGTATACAATTTCTGGACTTGGTGCATTTTCACCTGTTTCATATCTTCCTAGGGTTGCAGCGCTGACATGTAATCTATCAGCGGCTTCTTCTCTGTTGAGAGGGCATGGATTGTTGTCATTGAATTTTTCTCTTGCTTCTCGATAGATATTTCCTTTTTTCATTTTTTTGTTCCTTTCCCACATTCGCCTTATTCTTTAACTTTTATTAACCTAATTAATCTATTAGAATGTTCGTATCACATAATATTGGATAGTGATTATCTTTTACGCTAAGTTAATTATACAAATTGAGTATGGGTTTGTCTATGGTTTTGGCGTGAAAAAATTTTCCTTTGTTAATGTAGAACCTTTTTGTAAAGGAAGGATATAAAATAAAAAAACAAGTCACCGTCTTGTTTTAGATTATATTATAATACAGCTGTTAACCTAGAGTAGGTTCCACAGCTGTTTTCTTAACTTTATTCTGTTAAAATTCTAACACTTTCCCTAACAATAAGCTTTGTTGGAATTTTTACTGTAATGGGAATCTCTCTCTTATTTTCTATCTTTTCAAGTAACAACCTAACCGACATACTACCCATTAACTTTGTATAAATCTTGACTGTAGAAAGTGGTGGTATACTAAACTTAGCAGTTGGTATATCGTTAATACTTACAAGTGAAACATCCTGCGGTACCCCAATACCCTTTTCGTGCAGTGCTCGAAGCACTCCAATAGCCATTGAATCATTTGCTATAACATAAACCTCTGGTAATGTATCCGCAGCAATCTTTTCTTTCGCAACCTTATAACCTGAATCTATAGAAAAACTGCCTATAATCACATGATTTTTATTAAGCATATCTTTATTTTTCATATATTGAATGAAAGTCTGTTCTCTTGAATCAACAATAGGTGCGTTATAGATATTATCACGGCCACCGATATACCCAATATCTTTAAATCCATTGGCAATCAAATAATCCAATATATTTTCAATTACTCTAGTTAAATCAACGATTACTGAATCATATTTATTATCATCAGGTGAGCTATCGACAAAAATTATATTCTCTGAAATAGTTTTAAACAATGCTATACTTGCTTCATTAAAATGACCTATTGCAATGATACCATCTGCTTTAATAGAAGGACTAATATAAAATTTCTCATCTTCTTTATATACTTTTTCAATTTTTATTTTCCTATTTTTGCATTCTAACTCAATACCGTATCGAATAGATAAATAATAAGGATCTTCAACCTCTAAAGATTGTGGAAAACCATTAATAATCAAGAACTTTGTGGTTTTATTTTTCTTAATCCTCTTGGAATACTTTTCAATTAAGGGAACATATTCCAATTGTTCAACAACTTCATAGATTTTTTGTCTCGTCTCTTCTTTAACCGTTATACTCTTGTCACCATTAAGCACTCTGGAGACTGTTGCAGCAGAAACACCTGCTAGATCTGCAATATCTTTAATAGTTGCCATATTCTCACCTCCAAACATATTACATTACTAGTATACCGTATTCTAGTAATATGTCAATTTTTCACTATACAGTCTTTGCATATTTGTGAGGCTGATTTACGCTCTTCATTATTGACTCTGTATGGAATAGAATCCTGTGATTTAACCACTACATCATCTTTAGACACTGTAATATGCAATGGGGTCCCTTTCCATACAATATTGAATGAAACCATACCCCAATTATCTGGCAATTTAGGTTTAAAATGTAATATACCATCACTATCAATAGCCATACCACAATACCCCATTACAACGCATTGCCATGTTCCTCCTGCTGATGCAGCATGCAAACCTTCACGAGTATTACCTTGATTATTATATATATCCACAAAAGCTGATCTTGTTAGATAATCGTAAGCTCTTTTGGAATCTCCTACTCGAAGTCCCATGAGACAATGAATGCTTGGGCTTAAAGACGAACGGTGAAGCGTTCTCTTTTCATAATACTCAAAATTAATCTTTTGAGTTTCCATATCAAATGTATTCTCTAATAAGAACATTAACATAACCACATCTGCTTGTTTTAGTATACTGGTTTTTTGTTTTGGAATTTCTCGCATTCTCTGAGGAGCAATAGGCATATTGTTTTCATCCCATTCCGATATTGTCACATCTTCCAAATCAAAGTAGCCATCAAATTGCTCAATTAACCCTTCAGTACCTTTCAAATTAATTTTGTTAGCAACGTTTACCCACTCACTCATTTCTTCTTTACTAAGATTCAACTCTTCACATAAATGAGTATACAGCTCATGATTGTTTTTTTCATAGTGTCCTATCCGTTCAACAGCCTTTAATATATTCCATTTAGCCAAGTGGTTTGTGTAGGCATTATTATCAATAGGCTCATGCCATTCATCTGGTCCAGTTACCTTATAGATATTATACTGATCTAATTCTTCTACATACTCACAACGTGAAACCCAAAAACGTGCTGTTTCCAGAATAATCTTAATACCCTTTGTCGCCATAAACTCCTCGTCATTGGTTACTTCAAAGTAGCGATTAGCACCATAAGCCACTGCAGAGGTAACATGATGCTCATAATCTGCTACATAGCAACGGTAACAAGTTCCATCGGGTTCAATGGTCCATGATGGACACTCTTCATCACCTGTATCCGCTGATTCCCAAGGATATTTCGCCCCTTTATATCCATTAGCTATTGCATTTTCTTTAGCTTTATCTAAGAGATTATAGCGATATTCAACTAGCTTTTGAGCGATATTGGGAAATACCCATGTAAAAAACGGAAGAGTAAAAAGCTCAGTATCCCAGAATGCATGACCACCATATTCTTCACCATGAATCAGCTTTGCCCCTATATTAGTCCCATTATCCTCTGGATTAGGCGTGCTCATAAGATGGAAAATATTAAATCGTAGTGCTTTTTGAAGTTCATCATCTCCTGTGATCTTTACATCTGCAGCTGCCCATAGCTGTTGATAAGCATTAAAATGAGCCTTTAACTCTTTCTCAAAACCATTATTCACAAATAGAGTGAGCTGTTTTTTACAAGCCTCATAAACGTTATCAAAATGGCGTCCAGTACATATTGCAGCATACTTGTCAATAATAAGTGTTTCTTTTTCTTCACATAATGCATCAAAAAATTCTGTAGCCATTTCTCCAAAACGTGAAAACCTTTTGCTACGGCATTTATCTTCTTCATTATCATTTCTTATTTGGATGGCTGTAGCTGTACCAATAGGTAATTTAAAATCTCTTGTTTCGCTCTCAACATAACATCCCATACCTTCCATATCATTAATATCTAGGGTATTCAGATGTTTAACTCGAAATCTAGGAAAATCAATAAAATTGGTTATCGTTCCATCAACATTATTTTCAAACTCTATCAACCCGCTGTAATTTAAAGGTGTAAAATAAGTTCTATGGGTACCAACATTGGTATTTACTCTGCTTAAAAATTTAATTCTTTCAATTAAAGTTTCCCTACCATCACTGGAACAAACAATATAATGTTTGCAAACAATACCTTTTTTCATGTCTAAGATTGTAATAAAATCTTTAATGTCTTTACAATCTTCAATACCTATAGGATTGCATTCATAATACATCTTAAGTTCGACCCAATTGGGTGTATTGGCTAACTCTCTCATAAAAGCTTCTGATTTATCAAAAACACCATTAATGTAGTTTGCTGGTAGTGTTTTACGAACACCACCTTCTTCAAATATAGCTCTGTTACCCATATTACCATTGGCTAATCCAAATATGGATTCATAGGCTAGATTTTCTTCTGGGTCATAGTTTTCTCTTGCAACAAGCCACTCATCTTCTGAGATGAATGATCGTACCTTTTCTGTAAATCGATTTCTTAGTGCCATGTTATACCTCCTTATGCCTCTTTATTATTCACCGTACTCCGGGGTTCGTACTCAGCAATCATAATAGCTATGAGCACAAGAATAGCACCCAATATCAACTGTATACGAATAACCTCATGAAAAATGATAATTGAAAACAAAGTTCCAAAAACAGATTCCAGAGATAAAAAAATAACTGTTTTATTAGCATCTACTTTTTTCTGTGCAATAGTTTGAAGCAAAAAAGCTACTCCAGTGCTCACAATTCCAAGATAAAGAATAAAAAGAATCGCTTTACCATCTAATTGGAATGATGTATGCATAGGATTCTCCATTACCATAATCATTAATCCTGAAAACAGGAAGGCAAAATACATCTGGAGTGCCACAAGCTTCAAGGAAGGCATTCTATGAATAAAATAATCATTACATACAATATGACCTGCAAATAGAACTGCACATATAAGTGTATATATATCACCTATATTCATACCAAATTCATCTTTTAGAGTTAATAATCCAATACCCAACAAACATAAAATTGCTGCTACAAATACCTTGTTTTTTGGACGTTTTTTATAAAAAACCCAATATATAAAAGGTACAATGACAACATTAGTAGCTGTCAAAAATGCATTATTTGAAGGTGTTGTATATTTAATACCGTATGTTTGAAATGCAAACGCACCATAAAGCAAGAACCCTGTCAACATTCCACCAAATAAATCTTTCTTCTTTATCCTTCCAATTGACTTCCAAAAAATAATCGTTATAAACAATGAAGCCACAAAAAATCTTAATACCAATATTGTTAATGGAGAAGCCCCTAGATTAACTGCCAACTTAGCAGCTATAAATCCACTCCCCCATATGATTGCAACAAAAATTAACATACCCTCATAGATAAAATCTTTATGTTTTTTTATCATATTGTCTCTCCAATTAGTTCACCTAGAGTATTTCATTATTAGTTTTTTAAACTTAATTATTATTGATATGAAATACTCTAGGTTAAATATTTAATTTCTATTAAAATTGCTTTGCTTTCTGTATGATGGATTCATTATTACGCTGTACAGCCATCAAACGAACGTGATAGTCAAAGCTTATTGCTTTTAATTGATGCTTTGGTAATTGTATAGGTCCACAACTATTACTGCCCAACCCATTTTGAACATAATCAATATCCATCACAATAGCATCCTGCTTTTGTAATTCATTGATATGTTTTGCTTTATCTAAATCTTCATCTGTATAATAGCTTGCACTAAAATTCAATGGCTTATTTCCTTTAAATAGGACCATGGTTTCTGCATTGTATAGAGAAACCCATACCATATCTCCACGATTACCATTTTCCTGTGGGAATGGATAAGGCGTGTATAAGCCGTTGATAGAACTATCGTAAACACCCATCTTACTACTTTCCTTACTATCCGGATAGTTTTCACCAGGGCCTCTACCTAACCATTTAACTTGTTCAAAATCCTTATTCATAATAAGCGTTAAACCAATCTTAGGTAACATGGTTATCATAACACCATTTGGGTCATGGGGTTTACCATGAACTCTTAAGTCTATTTCACCATCTGCATATATTTTATACTCATACATAGCTTTATAGAACCACTCTTGATTAGGTGCACCTACAATAACAGGAGAGATAATCTTTATATAATTATCTTCTTTATCCCATTGTAGTCCTTTAGAAAACTCTTTCAAAAGATTAAGTTGATATTTCTCCTTCCATTCCTTAATGGTATACATATCATTATCAATTGGTGCTCTCCAAAAATTAAGCTTGGGTCCTTCTTTAATAATAACTTTATCTCTATAGCTATACATCATTAACCTGCCTATGACCTTATCAAAAGCTACTTTAAAATCCTGACCCATGATGACTAATTCATCATGAGATTCTTCAACTCTCATCGTATTAACACTGGTATTAGATGCTTTATATATTTTTTCCCACCCTAGATCAAATTGAGCATCTGCCACAATTTGATTGTCTGTAGCCCAAACAGGTGGCTCTTCATACACCACTTCAAAATTAATATAATAAGGTGTGTTGTATTCTATTTCATTAGGTCTCATATAATTAATCTGAATAATTTCTTTTTCATTAGGCTGAAGATTATTTACTTTAATAGAGTCACTTATATATATATCATCATCATATACAATGGACCATTTTATGGTATAGTTATCTAATGTGATAAAATTATACTTATTCCAAACTTGAAAAATTCCCTTTTCCAAATCAACCGACTCAATCTTAATCGGCTCAATCACCTTTTTGAATTCAAACAAGCCTGGTGATGGTGTTCTATCTGGAAAGAGTAAGCCATCAAGATTAAAATTACTATTATGAGGATTATCCTTGTAATCCCCTCCATATTTATAAAACACTCTTTCTTCTTCATCATAAGCTGCAATACCATGATCAATCCATTCCCAAACAAATCCTCCATGTAAACGATCATACTTTTCAAACACTTCTTGATAATCTTTTAGCGCTCCAGGTCCATTTCCCATAGCATGAGCATATTCACATAGGATATGTGGCTTGGTATTATCAACATCTCTTCCTATATGCTCCAGATTCTCAATATTAGTATACATAGTACTGTAAACATCTGAAACCTCTACATTTTTATCGCCTTCATAATGAACAAGTCTTGACGAGTCTAAGTCTTTTATTGCGTTTGCCATAGCAACAAAGTTAGAGCCAAACTCGGATTCATTACCTAATGACCACATAATAACGGATGGTCTATTTTTATCACGTTCTACAAACCTTATACCACGCTCTACATAGGCGTCTTCCCAATCCTTATCTGCTGTAATCCATTTATAATTTGTTGTCAATTCAAAGCCATGACATTCTAAGTCTGCTTCGTCAATGACATATAAACCGTATTTATCACAAAGCTTATAGAAATAAGGCATATTAGGATAGTGGGCTGTACGAACAGCATTAATGTTATTCTGCTTCATCATTAACACATCTGTTTCCATGTCCTCTTTTGATACAGTCCTACCAGTATAGGTATTAAAATCATGCCTATTCACACCACGAAACATAATACGCTTACCGTTAATGCAAATTAAACCATCTTTTATATCTATTTGACGAAAACCAATTTCATCTACAATTTCTTGAATGATTTCACCACTAGGATTCATTAACTTAATTCTCAGCATGTGGAGATGAGGTTCTTCAGCATTCCACTGTTTTGGTTCTTTTACAATATCTTCTAATATAATTTCTGTTACATCATCTGGTTGAATGTCAGAAATAGGTATTACCTTATTTAATAGCTCCCGTCCTTTATCTTCTATTGTAATCAAAGCAGTATAGCTTTGTATTATTTCCTTGGTTTTGTTGTCTACTTTCACATTAATCTTTACACGAGCATCCTTATACGCATCATCAAATGTTGTAATTAATTTATAATCCCATATGGATACCTGTGGTACAATCTCAATCTCTACATCACGAAAGATTCCGCTTAGCCACCACATATCTTGATCTTCTAAATAAGTACCATCTGACCATTTATAGACGATGACTGTAATTTCATTATCCCCACTAACAACAGCATGAGAAATATCAAATTCACTAATCATTCTACTTCCTTGACTATATCCTACGAATGTATTATTGATATAAACATGAAAAGCACTATCAACGCCATAGAATCTTAATAGCATCCTTTCATCCATAATAGCATCAATTAGATTAAAAGAGCGCTTATAGATACCCGTAGGATTCATATCTGGAACACGAGGTGGATCCACAGGAAATTGATAGTACATGTCCGTGTAGTGCATCTGTCCATATCCCTTAATCTGCCAACATGAAGGTACTTCTATGTCATCCCAATGATCGTATTCGTATGGTTTAGCATAATAATCTTCTTTAATCCGCATTGGAGAATCCATAAATTTGAATTTCCAATCACCGTTCAAGCTAATAATGTTATCATCTATAGTATAATGTCTACTAGAAAAATAAGCTCTTGCATCTAGTCTTTTCCTATGTAAAACATTTAAATTTTTCCAATCACTTAATATCATAATTGCCACTCCTATTGCATTATTTACATGATTTATATATTAATGTGTTACTTGAGATAATTGCATAATTATTATACTAATATCTTATTTGATTCCTGACATGGATATCCCTTCAATAAATCTTTTTTGGAAAAAGAAATACACCGCTACTACTGGTATGATAGTTACAGCAGATGTTGCAAATAAGCCGCCAAAATTCGTCGTATTTTTACCTGAAAACATATTCAATGCAACAGCTAGTGGAAATTTCTCTTGTGAATTGAGTACTAAATAAGGCCATAAGAAATCTTCCCAGTTCCATAAAAACAAGAAAATAGAGAGAGCGGATATCATATTAATACATAATGGTATAACCATCGTATGAAAAATTCTAAATTCTCCTGCTCCATCCATACGAGCTGCTTCTAGTAATTCATCAGGCACACCGTTCATAATATACTGACGCATCATGAAAATACCAAAACTTGATAGCATAGTAGGTGCAATGATTGCAATGTATTTATCTTTCCAACCAAAACTTGTTATCATATCATATAAAGGGATAACAGTAATAATATAAGGTATCATCATGGAAAATAATACAATTCCAAACAATATCTTTTTTCCCTTAAATTGAAACTTAGCAAGAACGTATCCACAAAGCAAGCTTGTATAAACAGCGATGACTGTCTTTACAGTTGATAAATAGATTGAGTTAGCGAAAAAACGGCCAACGTTAAATTTTTCATTGATATTTATGTAATGCATAAATGTAAACTTTTCGGGAAAGAAAGTCGGAGGATAGCCAATTATTTCACTATTCGTTTTGAAGGATGATAGCATTAACCAAATAAAAGGTATTAACATGGTTATTCCTCCTATAAATAATAATACATACACGAGAATACGTTTACTTTTCACTCTCTTTCTCCTCCTTTCAACACTTTAAACTGTATAAAGGTTATGACTAAAATAATAGCGAATAATACAAAGGTTATGGATGAAGCATAACCAAAACGATAATTTTTAAACGCTTCCCCATAAATCAAATACATCAATACATGTGTAGTTGTTCCAGGTCCACCTTTTGTCATAATAAATATCTGTGTAAATGATTGGAAGTATGAAATCATAGATGTAATTAAAACAAATATAATAGTGGATTTAACAGATGGTATGATAATATGAAGTAACGTCTGAAGTGCATTAGCACCATCAATCTTTGCTGCTTCAAGTATTGTTTTGGACACATCCATCAATCCGGCCAAGAAAATAATGACAGCATAACCTACATCCTTCCAAATTGTCATCAGCATAACTGATGGTAGAGCTAATTTTTCATCGAATAGAAACTTTACATCAGTTATACCAAAAGCCGCCAATATCGTTTGAAATAATCCGATATTAGGGTCATATAACCATTTCCAAACAAGAGCGACTGCAACAATAGGCATAATAACAGGAAGAAAATACAAACCCCTTAATAAACCTTTGAATTTATTAATTGAATTAAGACCTAGTGCAATGATAAAGCCTAATACAACTCTACATGTAACGACTACAGCAACAAAATAAAGTGTGTTTGTCAAAGATTTGTAAAAGAGTTTACTGGAAAAAAGAGTTTTATAATTCTCTATACCTATAAAATCAAAAGTATTCTTTAAAGGATTCCAATTTGCTAAACTACCTATAAATGCATATATAATAGGCCAAAAGAAAAATACGCTGTAGAAGCCTACCATGAGAACAACTGCTAATATTATGATTAATTTCTGTGACGATATTTTTTTCTTGCTCGTAATCACCAATTCCACCTCACTGTTCCTTCATTTATGAGAGTATGAATTATACTTTTAGAAACAGGAGCTGTCAGATGTCAGCCCCTGTTATATAAAAGCCTATATCATACTATTTTAATTGATCAGTATCCTTATATTCATTCTCCAATTTCTTGACGCTACTTAAATCCGTATTTTTCAGATTTTCTACTCCATTTTTTAGCGCCTCTTCTATGTTGTAATCGTTAATAAGAACATCTTGCATAGTTTGCTTAATCACTGTTTCGTACTCACCAGGTAATACCATAGGTATCATCCTAGGCATTTGAACTTTTATTGCATCAATGGTTGAAGATTCTTCACCTTTATCTGCTAAATCTGTTCTTGATGAAACACCACTAAAACCGTTAGATATACTTAACATAATCTCATCATTATCAAGTACAAACTTAGTGAAATCAACTAATATATCATATTTTTCATCATCAACTTTTTTACCGATTCCAAAGCTAAGCTCCATATCAGCACGTGTAACGACTGGACTATCTTCACTCACTGTTGGAATTGGGAATGCTTTGAATTTCAACTCTTCATTAGCAGTATTAAACCATTTATGCATCCAAGCATGACCATATATAATGGATGATTTACCTTTAATAAACGAGTCCTCTGGAGAACCATTACCTAAAGTATAATCACTGATTTTTAATTCCTTTTCCCACTTCTGCATCATCTCTAAAGCATTTTTACCTGCTTCTGAATCAATCGTTGTTTTTCCTTCATCATCAGCTAAGCCTTGACCTTGTTGATACATCAAGTCTGCCATAGTATACCAAGTACTTACATCAATACCAGCTCGTACAATTTTACCATTATCGACAACTGTTAATTTCTGAGCTACGTCCTCTAGCTCATCCCATGTCTTTGGTATATCTGCGTCAGTTAAACCAGCATCATTCCAATGATCCTCATTTAAGTACATAACTGCTCCATAAAATACTAATGGAACAAATACTGGCTTTCCAGTTTCACCAACAAAAAGACCGGCATCTTTGATATTGCTAAGTTCACTTACTTCAAAAGGTAATTCTCTTGAATTAGGCACCAATAAATTGGCATATGCTGTATGAGACATGAACATATCTGGACCTGTTCCTGCATCTAATTCAATTGGTAATTTAGTCCAATAATCCCCCCAGGGTTGTTGTTCAATCTTAAATTTTACATTTGCATTTTTTTCTTCATATGCTCTAAACATATTATAAAAAAAAGGATATTCCGCTTCATCTCCAGGTATCCAAACTTTAATTTCTGATACTACAGTTTTTTCTGTTTTATCACCATTTGTAGAATTCTTTTCTTTTGGTGAACACCCAATTAATGAAACCATTAGCGTCAAAACCATTATTGATACAAAAATCTTTTTCATATACCTTACCTCCACTAAATTTTTAATTATATTATAGTAATTATTTTACTAAATTTCATATGGTTTGTCAATATTTTTTTCGTTTTACTCTATATATTTGACAAAATTAGTCTATAATTCCCCATAAATTCAGTAATATTTATTAATTATTTAATCTTCCCATCTGTAGTTTCATATGCTCAAATCAACTATTACCGATTTATTTTGCATAATAAAAAATCAATAAAACTCTTTTTTATACATTTTTTTAAATTTACTTACTTAGAATATTAAGGCTGAAAAATTATTTTTCTCACAAAAACATTTAGTAAATATTTTACTAACTTTCATTTTCTGTACTCAAACAATAAATTTATAATTCACTGTCCTTCTGCATGTTGTATATGGCTTTCATACTGATTATAAAATACGAAGAACCATCTTGCTGGCAATGGCAAAATGGTTCTTCGTATTTCATCTACAAATAGCTCTGAATATAAATTTAATCATCACTTGGCAATTCTATCTCAAATCCTCCAACTAAGACAAATCTCTTAAGCAGGTTATGGGCTTTAATATTTACTTTATAAGCTGGAATAGTTACACCCTCAATTTTTTCAAAATAGACTTTTGCTTTTTCTTTATCAACAGTGTTTTTAAGAGCATCAAAACGTCCATACTCATTAAGGTTTGTTTTTGTCAAATGAGAAGTCATCATATTTCTTAGCATGTTTTTATCAACGCCTAACACTTCTGCAATATCATCAATCTCTGCATTCTTAGCTTTTAATTGGTATTGCGTTATGTACTCTCTAAATGTTTTATTATCTTCAAAATCCACATTCCCGCTTTGTATATCATGTAAAAATATAGTAGCATACTTTTGTTCCTCTTGACTTAAGGAAGCAAATGATTTGTGAAGTTCATCTAATGTCTGCTGAATTAAGCCATTATTTCCCTCTTCACCATTAAGTGTCTTCAGGAATTTATCAAACCTAGAATTCATGTAATCTGCATCAATGACGTCGGTATCAATCTCAGTTAAATACCCATCAATTTCAAAAGGAATACTGTCTGAGCCACCACCACCGCCACAATTAAATAGTTCTTTATAACGTAGTGCTAATATTAGGTAAGTGTTTTCATCAAACTTCATCTCTACTACAGATTTTCGTTTACCCCTGCCATTACTAAACTCATATCTATACTTACTCCATTTAAATCCCTGAATTTTACTTGCTTCTAAATAATCATTCAGCTTCTTAAAAAGCTTAGAAAACTTACCACGTTCTGAATTATCATCTGGCAGTTTTTCAAAATTCATGATACCAGCATTGTGAAACAAATCAACAATGTCATCATAAATCCCATTCATTTTCTTCAAATTATCTCCAAGTCTTTGAGAAAATAGTTCAATTGGCTTATCTCCTGAATATAGTTTTACTGCTTCATCAATGTTTTGTTCCATTGAATGAGGATACCTGTAATATCTAATCGTTCCAAAAGGTTTTTCTGGTCCAAATAGACGATTCGTTCGTGAAAATGCTTGAATAATGTTTTCATATCTAAGTATCTTATCCATATACAATGTATTTATCCATTTTGAATCAAAACCCGTAAGCATTTGGTCAACGACAATCAGCAAATCTATTTGTTTTTCGGGAGTTCTCTCTAATCGAATATACGGCTTCTTATGTGCAAGTCTTGCTGCAATATCTTTCTTGAACTTAGAATGGTTTTTCAGCGTAAATTTCTGTCCATATAAATTATTATAGTCAGTGATTATTTCAACCAGTCCATCCTCTTTAAATTTAACATTCCCATCATTATCAATATTGGGATCAAACAGAGCAGTAACTTTTAGTTGTGGTTTCATTTCTTTTATTAATCGATAGTACGCTATTGCTTCTAGTATGCTGTCCGTTGCGAATATTGCATGGAATTTACTATTATGACTTAACTGTATCCAATTTTCTATTATATCTTTTGCTACTATTTGACGATGTTCAATTCGGTTATACTGAGATTTTGGCAGATAATCTTCAATTCCTTTAACATATTTACCATCCCGATCAATATATCCTGCCATTTCCACTCTCGAGGAATCCATATATTTATAATATACTCTGCTCTTTTTGGCATCACTAACAGCTTCTTCCTCTGTTTTTGCCTTTGCTAACCATAAGGCAACCTTTCGTCTTACATCTCTGTCTTTATAAGTTAGCATTTTGTAAGGGTCAAAGCCAAGTACGTTTTTATCACGTATACCATCTGCAATACTATATCTATGAAGCTCATCTCCAAATACAGTAAGGGTGGTATTCAGTTTCTTTTGATTTTCATCCTTAATAGGTGTTCCTGTAAATCCAAAAAATATTGCATATGGAAATGTTTTTTTAATAATTCTTAACATCCCACCAAAGGTTGACCGATGAGCTTCATCAACAATGAACACAATTCGTTTTGAATTCATAAGCTCAATATCTTCTGCATTAATTCCTTCTTGTTCATCTTTTATATTGCTCATTTTTTGAATAGATGTCACAATCAAAGTATCCGATGGATTTATACTTTTTAGCTTGGTAATTAAAATGCCTGTGTTTTCAGTTGCTTGTACATCTTCATTTTCTTCAGCAAAGCCTCTATATTCTTGTAATGACTGAGTACCTAGTTCAATTCTATCCATTAGGAAAATTACTTTATCTGCATCTTTTGAGTTTGCAATTAACTGAGCTGATTTGAAGCTTGTCATTGTCTTTCCAGAGCCTGTCGTATGCCAAACATAACCACCAAGTAGATTTTCACCCTTCCAATCAATCTTTGAAACTCGGTCAGATATAGCATTGGCAGCATAATATTGATAACTACGCATGACCTTAAGAATACCATCAGAATCATCTGCTACTGTATAAAATCCAATTAATTGGTGTGCCATTGGGATAGAAAGTAAAGATGAAGCAATATCTTTCCAATGATTTATAGGCTCGTTATTAAAATCTGCCCAGTTAAAATAGAAATTCTTATCAAACTTTCCGTCAGGTCCAGGATTTGAAAAATAAACAGTCTCATCAGGAGTCATCGCAATAAATATCTGAATTAATGAAAAGAGTCCTGTAAAGATACCTTCATCCGAATATTTTTCTATCTGGTTATACGCCTGACTAACTGGTACGCCATTCCTTTTCATTTCAACATGCATAACAGGCATGCCGTTAATCAACAGCATGATATCACCACGTCGATCATTCAATATCTTCGATTTACTCTTAAACTTAGGCTGTCTTACAATCTGATATCTGCTTTGTCCAGCGGCTATCTCTCTACGATCATATATTTTCAGACTAATTTCTCTTCCAAAATGCAAAGTGTCGTCTGGATTGTCCCTTGTAATAGACACTGTCTTACCATTAATAAACCCATTTAGCTTCAGCGGTGTTCTTAAATTAGTAATCTGTTCCAAAATCTGCTGCATCTCTCCATCTGTTAATGGATAGTCATTCAATCTATCTCTCCCTCGATTATTATCGAAGAGAATCTTTGCCCAGTTTTTAAGTAAATCTTTTTCTGTAGGATATTTTAGAACTTCTTTTTCCCAGCCTTTTTGTGAGAGTATCTCTATAAAGGCTTGTTCAAAATCTGCTTCTTTTGTAAAAGTCATAATTCTATTACTCCTTTACTGATATGCTTTTTATATGCTTTGAAAATACTTAAACAAACATTTTTTCAAGACATGATTCTTTTATATTTTTTAATTTATCTAGTTGATTCTCATGAAGGGTAATAAGATTGTCAATTTGTTTAAAGAGTTCTCCTATTTTCTCTTGTTCTGTAATCTCTGGAAGGAGTACTGTTGTAGATTGTACTAACTCACTATTAAGATTATTTACAACTCCACCAGATGCTAATGACTTATACTGGTCTAACATATAATCAGACGAAAGCATCTGTAGTAAATATTCTATGTCGAACATTTTTTTCTTATCACGAATCAATAACCAACCATCGTGAATACAACCATCTACCTGCATTATATAGGGTCTACCAAAACTCATTGAGTTCGATAATATTAAATCTCCTATAAAAACTCTACGTGATTTTTTTTCGCCTTCAAGCTTTATTTTTTCCTTAGTAGAAGTAATATATCTAGACCCTTTTGCAACATCACCAATTTTAATCCAATTAATGCCATTTACATCATTTATTATAAAATCTTCAATTGGTCTAGGAGATCCACCACGCTGAATTAAAACACATTTTCCAAACTCACGCTGTTCCCAAACATCAGTATGTCCTTTAAATCGTATCTCAGGAATATCATTATTCTTTTCAGGAAACATTTTGTTTAACATAGCCTTTTTGATGCTTAATATTTTTTTATGCTTGCGCTGATGAAGGGTTATTATTTTGTCTAAATTTTCTAGTAATGATATTATCCTCTTTTGTTCTTCGATTTCAGGAAAACACATATCCATCTTTGAAATCATTTCTAATCTCACAGAGTCAACAGATGTTTTAGCAGTCATTGACATAACTCTCTCATAAAAATTCAGCGAGAAGTTGTAATAGAAATATTTGCCCAGAACCCCGTTAAAATCATACATTTGGTATACTCTTTGATGTAGGTCATACTTACCATTTACATAATGAAATACCTTTCCAGTGCCTACTCCATCGCCAACAGTAAGTACAGCTTCTTGATCATAAATATATCTATTACTATGTTCGATAATTGGTGATCTAACATAAAAACGATATTTTCCATCAGAAACATTATCTTGAGTATTGCTCTTTCCTGTCGATATTGAGCATAGTTTCTCAACCTTACACTCTTCCCAATCATCATAAAAACCTTCAAAACGAATCTCTGGTTTTCTATTCTTATCAGCCATACTACTCACCCTTTAACAATGATTTAAACTCACTGAGACCTTTCATATCGTCTTCATCTCCAACAAGTTCATCAATAAGAGAGGCTAATATATTTTCCGTTTCACTTATTTCCTTCGCTATATCTGAATACGTTGTGGCATATTTTTCCGAAAGTTTTTTAACCTTATCTGATAGTTTATTAATAACTATCTCTGGCAAATTATTTAAAGATGTTACAAGTGGTCTAATCCATTTTAGTTCAAGTAGTTCATAAACTTGGTTATCTGTTAGTTTTTCTATTGTATCTTTTGTTAATAGATGTAATTCAGCTGATTCTTTCTTTATTTCCGCCTTCAATCTTTTTTCTTCAAAAATTAACTTTTCAACTTTTAGTATTTTATCTTCATATGAATCCTGTTCAACTGTATTTCCTTTTTTAATATTAGTTTTAATCTCCTTGACTTCTTTAGCAATAGCTTTTGTTACAAATCCATTTTTTGCTTCATTGACTGTCTCTAGTTCCTTTTCTTCTTCAGATAGCGAATCAAGAATTCCTTCAAATTCTGTTGATATCTCTAAGAGCCTACTTTCTTTCTTTCTTAACTTATCCAGCTCATCTTTCAAATAAGTTTCTTGAACAAGTTCAAAAGGCATAATATGACCAATCCATCCCTCCTGTACTTCTTGTTCCTTTCCTTTTTTCTTTTTAATAACCATGTTTGGATTGACTTTTCTTGTGACAGAAAATCCTTCTGTTTGAATGATTTCTAAATCCACAGCTAATGTAATCCACTCATTATCAAGTAATTGATATGCTTCATATTTATCTATCAACGGTATGCTTTCTAAACGTTTAAATATATCCTCGCTTAGTATTGTTTCTTCTTTAGCAATATTCACTGATTCCATATTTATTAACAATTCATTCTCAAGATAAGTATTAAAATCCTCAAAGGAAATCTTAAAATCCTCCATGAATTTTTTAACACTGGGATGCTCTTTGATTGTCTCTTTAGCATCCTCTACTTTTAGCTCTGCATTCCCTGTTAAACTTGAAGAAAATAGAGCTTCCTTTAACTCTAAAAACGCTTCCCAATACATTTCAAGTTCATCAATTTCTTTTTCTGGAATACCCCCAAACATTGACGCATATATATCCCAGCTTTCAGCAGGCTCAGAAGAATCGACATATCTTGGTATATTAAGATTATACTCATTTTCACGTATTTCTGTCCTCTTGACCTTTTTTGAATATTTTGAAATAGTTTTTCTGCTAACAACAGTATCAACTATTCTTTTTATATCAGAAGCCCTAAGTTTATTGTTCTTTCCAACCTTAACAAATCCCTTTGATGCATCTACAAATAATACATCTGTGTTCTCTCTCTTTTGTTTTAATACCATTATGATTGTTGGTATACCTGTCCCAAAAAATATATTAGGTGGAAGTCCTATAATTGCATCAATATGATTCCATTCTACTAACTTTTCACGGATACTACCTTCTTCCCCGCCACGAAAAAGAACACCATGAGGTAGAACAATAGTCATAATGCCGTCTGGTTTAATATGAAACAAATCATGTAAGAGAAAAGCATAATCTGCCTTTGAATTAGGTGCAAGACCAAATCTTGCATATCGAGAATCTGTTTCTTTATTACTTGAGTCCCATTTTTGCGAGTACGGTGGATTGGAAACAACCGCATCAACGTAAAGTGGATTATATGAGTTGATTGGATCATTCTCATCAAAAAATGGCCAATCATTTTCTAATGTGTCACCATTACGTGTTACTATATTATTCGGTGAAATCCCACGCATAACCAAATTCATTCGTGTAAGGTTATAAGTATTTTGTTTCAATTCCTGAGCATAATATCTAATATTATTTTCGTTATCCATATGCTTAGCAACACTATGTCCAATATTTATAAGTAATGAACCCGATCCACTCGTTGGATCATATATCTTTATTTGTTGTCTATCTTTTAGATGGTCTGCAACTATTTCCGACATCAAAAGCGACACTTCATGAGGTGTAAAATAGTATGGTAAAAATTATATTT
>NZ_BTPU01000041.1:0-1346 GCF_036985595.1 Vallitalea maricola
TTCCTTTATCTAGTTTTGATGTGATAACTTCTAATCCACCCTACATGAATAATAAAAATGGTATAAAAAATGATCTACAACCAAAATCTATAGCCAGGCATGAGATACTATGTACATTAGAGGATGTTATAAAAAATACCGCTTCTTTATTAAAGGTAGGGGGAAGATTCTATATGGTACATAGACCAAGCAGATTACCAGAGATAATTGTAACACTAAAAAAATATAAACTAGAACCTAAGAGAATAAGATTAGTTCATCCTTATATAAATAAAGAACCCAATATGGTCCTAATAGAATCAGTGCGATATGGAAAACCTTTATTGAAAGTAGAGCCACCACTAATTGTATATGAATCAGTTGGAAAATATACAGACGAAATATATGATATATATGGATATAATCAATAAGAGATGGGAATGAGAATATGTCAGGGAAATTATTTCTAGTAGCGACACCTATTGGTAATCTGGAGGACATAACATATAGAGCTATAAGAGTATTAAGTGAAGTTGATATTATAGCTGCAGAAGATACACGACATACAAAAAAGCTGTTGAATCATTTTAATATAAATACATCGTTAACAAGTTATCATGAGCATAACAAAATTGAAAAAGGTCCGTATCTTATTAAAAAATTACAGGAGGGTTTAACTATAGCTTTAGTAACAGATGCAGGGACACCTGGAATATCAGATCCTGGGGAAGATTTAGTCAGACTATGTAGAATAGATGATATAGAAGTTACATCTGTGCCAGGTGCAGTGGCGTTGATAACAGGACTTATTCTTTCTGGGCTAAACACTAGGAGATTTGTTTTTGAAGGATTCCTCCCTCATGATAAAAAAGAAAGAAATAGCATATTACAGAAATTAAAGATTGAACATAGAACCATTATATTATATGAAGCACCTCATAGATTAAAACAAACCCTTAAACAATTATTGGAAGCATTAGGTAATAGAAATATTGCAATTACTAGAGAGTTGACTAAAAAATTTGAAGAAGTAGATACTATCACTTTGGAGGAAGCAGTCAATAAGTATGGTTCTGAATCACCAAGAGGTGAATTTGTACTCATTATTGAAGGTAAACCTTTAGAAGATTTGAGAAATGAAGAAATCGAGAGATGGGAAAATATTTCTATAGAAGATCATTATAATAAGTATATTGAAGAAGGGTTAGATAAAAAAAATGCCACGAAACAAGTAGCCAAAGATAGAGGTACGTCAAAAAGAGATATATATAACTATTTGGTAAAATTAGATGATAAAAATAATTAAAGATATGTGGACTATCAAATAACCAAATACAAATAAGAAACCCTCTTATAATTAGAGGGTT
>NZ_BTPU01000042.1:0-3571 GCF_036985595.1 Vallitalea maricola
GACAGCACTTTAAAAATATCATACTATATATTTTTAAATTTCAATAGTATCAATTTTTAGTCCTAATTCATTTAACTGTTTATCATCAACAGTACCTGGAGCTTCAGTCATAGGACAAGATGCATCTTTTACTTTTGGGAAAGCTATTACGTCTCTGATACTATCAGATTGTGTCATTAACATTATAATTCTATCTAATCCAAAAGCTAATCCACCATGTGGTGGTACACCGTATTTGAATGCATTCAATAAGAAACCAAATCTGTCATAAGCATCCTCTTTACTGAATCCAAGTGCCGCAAACATTTTCTCTTGGATATCTCTTTGGTGAATTCTTATACTACCTCCACCAAGTTCACATCCGTTAAGAACCATATCGTATGCAATTGCTCTAACTCTACCAGGATCAGATTCTAGATACTGTAAATCTTCTTCCATAGGCATTGTAAATGGATGGTGCATAGCAGTATATCTCTTATGTTCTTTGTTCCATTCAAGTAATGGGAACTCAGTAACCCAAGCAAATTTGAATACTGAGTCATCAAGAAGCTCAAGTCTTCTACCAATTTCAAGTCTCAAGTTTCCAAGTGTACTATATACTACATCATTAGAATCAGCACAGAAAAGTAATAAGTCTCCTGGTTTACCATTCATAGCTTTTACCATGTTTTCTACTTCTTCATCTGTTAAGAATTTTGTTATGGCTGATTTGTAAGTTCCATCTTCATTTATAACAATCCATGCCATTCCTTTTGCACCGTATGTCTTAGCTAATTCACCTAATGCATCAATTTGTCTTCTTGGAAGATTACCTAATCCTTCTGCGTTAATACCTCTAACACTTCCACCGCTTGCAACAGTACCAGAGAATACTTTGAATCCACAATCCTTCACTATATCAGATAAATCAACTAGTTCAATACCGAATCTAAGGTCTGGTTTGTCAGAACCAAATCTATCCATAGCTTCTTTATAAGTCAATCTTTGCATTGGAATTTCAATATCAATATCCAATACTTCCTTAAATAACTTCTGCATAAGTCTCTCATTTACATCAATTACTTTTTCTTGGTCAACAAATGATAATTCCATATCTATTTGTGTAAATTCTGGCTGTCTATCTGCTCTAAGGTCTTCATCCCTAAAACATTTAGCTATTTGGAAATATCTATCATATCCTGATAACATCAATAATTGTTTGAAAATCTGTGGTGATTGAGGCAATGCATAAAAGTTTCCTTGATGAACTCTACTTGGTACTAGATAATCTCTAGCCCCTTCAGGAGTACTTTTAGTAAGCATTGGTGTTTCTATTTCAAGAAACTCTTCGTTACTTAAAAATTCTCTTGTAATCATAGCAACTTTATGTCTCATAATAAGATTTCTTTGTAAATCAGGTCTTCTAAGGTCTAAGTAACGATATTTTAATCTTAAGTCCTCTTTTACATTACTGTTTTCTTCAATTTGGAAAGGTGGTGTCTCTGCTTCTGATAATATTCTAAGTGAATGAGCCCTAACTTCAATCTCACCAGTTTTTAGGTTAGGATTAATTGTTTCATCGGATCTACTTTCTATAATACCTTCAACAGCAATTACAAATTCACTTCTAAGCTTTTCAGCTTTTGCAAATCCTTCATCACCTATACTACTTGCATCAAAAACTATTTGAAGTAATCCTGTTCTATCTCTAAGGTCGATGAAAATAACACCGCCCAAGTCTCTTCTTTTTTGAACCCATCCCATTACAGTTACTTTATCATCAATATTTTTAGCACTTACCTCTGTACATTTATTCGTTCGTTTCAATCCTTGCATTGATTCACTCATTTTGTTACCTCCTAGTCTAATAAAATTTCATTTAATATATTTTTTTAATATGCCTAAACATATGGATTGTCAGTCATTGTTCCTGTTATTTGTTCTCTTTCATGTATTTAGCTATTTCTTCAATATTTAGGTCTATTTGTTCTCTTGTTTCCATATTCTTAATTCTTACTGAATTTTCTTCTAATTCATTATCACCAATTATAGCTGAATATCTGGCTCCAATTTTATTAGCATATTTCATTTGTGCTTTTACACTTCTAGACATTAAGTCAGTCTCTACAGATATATTGTTATTTCTTAATTCATTAACAAGTGCAAAAGTTGTTTTCTTAGCATTTTCTCCTACATATCCTAAATATATATCCCGAGTAGGTTTATCTTCGTTAGAACCATTAATAGCTTCCATAGTCATAATCAGTCTTTCTATACCAGCGCCAAATCCAACTGCTGGAGTAGGTGAACCACCACATTCTTCAATTAATTTATCGTATCTTCCACCACCACATACAGTTCCTTGTGCACCAATATCTTTAGATATGAACTCGAATACTGTTCTAGTATAATAATCCAATCCTCTAACAATCCAAGGGTCAACTACGTATTGAATTTCCATAGCATCCAATAGTCTGAGTAGTTCTTCGAAATGTTCCTTACATTCAGTATCTAATTCATCTTTTGCAAGAGGTGCATCTTTTAATACTGCTTGACATTTTTCATTTTTGCAATCTAGAATTCTTAATGGATTCTTTTCATACCTTTCCATACAAGTAGGACATAATGAATCTATATTTTTGCTTAGGAATTCTTTTAATGTATTATTATATTTTTTTCTACATTCAGGACCACCTAAACTGTTGATATGAAGTTCTACATTGGTAATACCTAGATTCTTTAACATATTAGCTGCAAGAGCAATAACTTCTGCATCAGCTGATGGCTTATCAGAGCCAAAAAGTTCTACTCCAAACTGGTGGAACTGACGATATCTACCTGCTTGGGGTCTTTCATATCTAAAAGCAGGTGTTATATAAAATAATTTTGTAGGTTGTGCATCAGCATACATTTTTCTTTCTAGATAAGCTCTAACTACACCAGCTGTTCCTTCAGGTTTTAGGGTAATATTTCTATCACCTTTATCAGTAAAACTATACATCTCTTTTTGAACAATATCCGTGGTTTCTCCCACGCCTCTTTGGAAAAGTTCTGTATGTTCAAAAATAGGAGTCCTGATTTCATTAAAACCAAAATTAGTGCATATTTCATTAACTGTGTCTTCAAGCTTTTTCCAAGTATTCATATAACTGCCGTATATATCTTTCGTTCCTCTTGGTGCATTTGTCAACATATTTATTCACTCCTATTCGTTTATTAATAATCCATATAATTAAAAAATCTCGTCACTGACTTAATAGTCAGGGACGAGATGTATATAATCATATTCATTCCGCGGTACCACCCTAATAGAAGCACATGCTTCCACTCTTAATCTGTTAACGGTGATGAACCGAACTCGCTTAGTAGTTGTTAGCGTTCAACGAATCACTCTGAGGTGTCCTTCAATCATGGTCTATAAGAAGCTTTCCAGCTAATGGCTTCTCTCTCTGCATAGGTGGACATAATTTACTTATCCTCTTCAACGTTTTATTGATATCTTCTTAGTAAAATAGTTTCTTACAGTTTATTCGTTTATTGATGATTTGTCAAGTACTTTTTAATATTTTCCCACGGCAATCGCATGAAAATC
>NZ_BTPU01000043.1:0-18009 GCF_036985595.1 Vallitalea maricola
TACAATAAGTTGACACTATCACTTTTATGCGATAATTTTACATTCTATATGTATAAATGTAAAATTTACTTATAAAAAACAGTTGTTTCCTATATTATATAGAATCCTAATAATAGATACTAGTTTACGGTTCTTAAGACTTTTTATAATAAAATAAGGACTACCTCCTGATACACCCTGTTTCAATGTATCCGTGAGATAGTTCCCATATATTTCTATGATACAATAATTAACTTTTTACACTACCTGCTGTTACACTCTCTATAATCTGCTTCTGTGCAAAGAAGTAGAAGATAATAACTGGTATTATACTAAGTGTTAACCCTGCAAGTGCTAAGTGCCATTGTTTAGTATATTGACCGAAGAAATAGAATATCCTAAGAGGTATTGTATGAGTTTCTTCATTATTAATAGTCAATGATGGTAATAGATAGTCGTTCCATATCCAAACCATATTTAACAGTGCAACTGTTATGGAAATAGGTTTCAATATTGGAAATATAACATATATATAAGTTTGCAAACTATTACATCCATCTATAGTAGCAGCCTCATCTAAACTACGAGGTATACTTTTAATAAAACCATGGTAAAGGAATATGGACAAACTGGAACCAAATCCCAAATACATAAATATTATCCCTGGTATATTTAACATGTGCAAATTTCCCATTAAACGAACTAATGGAAGCATAACAGATTGAAAAGGTATCAACATAGCCGCTATAAACATATATAGAATAAGATTAGCTATCTTATTATTTGTTCTCTGAATCATCCATGCAGCCATAGAAGCGAATATAATTATTACTATAATACTTATAAGTGTTATCAAAAACGAATTAAAAAATACTTTTATAAAATCCAGTTCTTTCCAAGCTTTTATATAGTTATCAAAATTCAAACCTTTTGGTAAGCTTAGAGTATTCAAGAACAGTTCTTTCTTCGTCTTGAATGAGTTAGTAAGTATGATATAAAATGGTGCTAAAAATAATAATCCTATTACGCTACCTATAATTCCTGTAATAACTTTATTGGCTTTCATTACATCTCCACCTCCCCTTTCTTAGAAAAATACACTTGAATAAGGGAAATCAAAGCTATAACTACAAAGAAAATGATTGCCTTTGCTTGTGCCTGACCCATCTTATTGAACTTGAATGCTGTATTGTAAATGTTAAGAGCGAGCATCTGTGTAGAGTTTCTTGGTGCTCCACCAGTTAATGACAAGTTTTGGTCATATAGCTTAAAAGCATTGGACAATGTTAAGAATAGACAAACTGTAAATCCTGGTCTTATTAATGGGAATATAATATGTTTCATTCTATTCTTGAAATTAGCGCCATCAATCTTAGATGCCTCTATAAGTTCAGTAGGTATATTTTGCAAAGCTGCAATATATATAATCATGATGTATCCTGACATTTGCCAGCACATAAGGATTACTAATCCCCAAAATCCTGTTTCTGTAGTGGATAACCATCCAAGTAGCCATTTTGCACCTGTTGCGTCACCAATCATAGCAAATACTTTAACAAATATAAATTGCCATATAAATCCTAGAATTAATCCTCCAATAAGATTAGGCATAAAGAATATAGTTCTAAGTACATTCTGGATTTTTAATTTTCTGGTTACTATTATTGCTAAAGTAAATCCTATAATATTAATTAATAATACTGATGCTACCGCAAATAAGATTGTAAAAAGAAAGGAACTGCCAAAACCCTTATCACTAAAAATTTCAGCATAATTACTAAATCCAATAAAGCTTACATCGCTTTTGATACCATTCCAGTCAGTAAAGGAATAGTATATTCCAAATATGAATGGAATAATTACTGTAATTGTAAATGCTATAAAACATGGTGCAATAAATCCATAAAAAGCTACTTTACTACGTCTCATATGCAAACCTCCTTAACTGTTTTTTGTTTTAATTATTATGCTATTTATCATAGCCTTTTATGCTGTTAATACTTCATATCCATATATAAAGCAGAAAACAGTCTATTACTTGCTAACCGTTCACTGCTTTATATTATATTTCATATTGCTAGTTTATTATTTTCTACCTTCAGCCCATTTATCTTTGGCATCTTTGATTAAGTCTTCCCATGATAAGTCACCTAATAAATATCCTTGGATATCAGCGCCTAATACGTCCATACCCCAACCTGTTGGATATCCCATGAATACCCATGGCATTGTTTTACCTTCGTTGCTGTATCTTAAAATATCTTTAGCAAGTGGATCACTTGGTTGAAGTTCATCTGATTCATATCCAGTAAAAGCAGGAATGAATTTGAAATCGTTAATGATTCTTTTCTTACCCTCATCAGAAGTATATAACCAGTTCAAGAAATCTTTTGCAGCAGCTATTTCAGCTTCGCTCTTAGCGCTGTTTACTGCCCAATAGTTAGGGATTCCAACTGGAATAGAATCTTCGTTAACACCTTCAAGTGGTAAAGGCAATAATCCAATATTTGAAGCAAGTTCTTCATCAATACCAGCTATACTTCCATATGCCCAGTTACCTTGTTGAATAAGTGCAACTCTACCGATTGAGAACATTTCTTCTACTTGTGTAGAGTAGTCTACGCTGTTTAATGAACCTCTTGTTCCATCTGGCTGATATGCATAATCTGCTTGAAGATCAAGTAATTTCTTCCATGCATCAGCATATGGCATTTCAATTGTCTTAGCTTCATAAGCTTCATTTACAGATTTGAACTCATTAGCGAATTGGATATTTGCAAGATGTAATCCTGTTACCCAAGTCTCTTTTGCTGGAAATGCAAATACTGCTTTAAGTTCTAATTCATCTTTCATAGAATCTAATTTCTTAACAGCTTCTTCAAGAGCTTTGAATGAAGTAATTGTAGCAGGATCAATATCAGCTTTTTCAAAAATTGCTTTATTGTATATCAATCCATAACCTTCTTGGTTGAATGGTAATCCGTATACTTTACCATCAACTGTAACTGAATCCAAAGTTCCAGCAAATGCTGCTTTAACCCATGGTTCTTGTGATAAATCTGCTA
Source organism: Vallitalea maricola (assembly GCF_036985595.1). Taxonomy (NCBI): domain Bacteria; kingdom Bacillati; phylum Bacillota; class Clostridia; order Lachnospirales; family Vallitaleaceae; genus Vallitalea; species Vallitalea maricola. The sequence goes on from NZ_BTPU01000043.1 coordinate 3,045, forward strand.
AGTTGTCTTTCCAATCATAAACATCTTGTAAACCACCAACATTAAATATTGCAGGTTCTTTTCCCGATGCAAATCTAGACTTTAAAGCAGCACCATAATCGTCTCCGCCACCCACTGTTTCAATATTAATAGTTATGTTTTCATTTTGCTTCATATATTCATCTGCAGCAGCTTCTAGAGCCTCTTTTGCTTCTACTTTAAATTGAAAAATATCAACAGTTGCTTTTTCCTTATCATTTGTATCAGTATTTGATTTACATCCTGCTATAGCAAATACTAATACTAGTAAAATAGATATAGTCTTAAAAATCTTATTTTTCATTTCTATTTCCCCTTTTCTCTGATTTTCTCGCAATCGCTTGCATTTATTGTGGTAATAGTCATTATCCAATGTCAAATATATGTAATTTTTTTCTTTTACATAATCTTTAGATAAATCTTTTTTTCCTTATTATGTTAGTATAACCATTATTTGCTTAGTTATTAATAATGCAACCGTTTGCCTTACAAATGAAGTATATCACGTGATTTAGAAATTGTCAACAAAAAAAAGAATTTTCTGTACCAACAGTTTATTAATACTCAACAAATTGCCTAATAATATATGGTTTAGTTGATTTTAACTTTTAATTGTTATATAATGATTTTACAATAAATCTTAAAAGGAAGTGCATTAATGTCCGTAACAATAAAAGATGTAGCTAATCGTGCAAACGTTTCCCCTTCAACTGTATCAAGAGTTATCTCCAATAATTCCAGAATCAGTGATGCGACCAAAGAACGTGTGAGAGCTGCAATGGCAGAATTAAATTATCAACCAAACTTGATAGCAAGAAGTCTTACCAATAAATCTACCAAAACCTTAGGACTTCTATTACCTGGTTCCAAAGCTGATTTGTTATTAAATCCATTCTTTGTTCAAGCAATGCGTGGTATCAGCTCTTATGCAAAAGAAAAAGGATATTATATACTTTTTACACATGCTGATAATGATGAAGACGAAGTTGAGGTTCTATCCAACCTAGTAGGTAGTCAATGGGTTGATGGAATCATCTTAACAACAGTTAAAGATAATGATAAAAGCATCGCTTTCCTCCAATATAGGAAACATCCTTTTGTAGTTATCGGAAAACCTGATGATGAAAAGATTACTTATTGGGTAGATAATGATAACATAAAAGCAATGTATGATGTTGTAGATTTATTAATTAAGAAAGGTAAAAAGAATATTGGATTCATTGGTGGTTCACATGAATTTAAAGTAACTAAGTATAGGTTACTAGGTTATTTGAAAGCTCTGAAAATCAATAATATAAAAGCAGACCTTAATCTTATATATGAAAAAGATTATACTGAAGAAGCAGCCTATGAAGCTACCAAGGAAATGATAGAATACCAAACACCTGATGCCATTGTTACAACAGACGATCTAATTGCTTTTGGAGTACAAAGAGCCCTATTGGAGCAAGGAATCGAAGATGTATCTTTAGTGGGTTTCAACAATACTGTTATATCTCAGTACAAAAAGCCAAGCATTTCATCCGTTGATATTAACGCTGAAAAATTAGGCATGTTTGCTGCTAAACTTCTTATTAATCAAATAGAAGATACCCCAATGGAAACCAATAATTATATTATCGATACAAAATTAATAGAAAGAGATTCAACAAAATAAAGGATATACTATATTATTAAAAGCATATTTACCTTAATTTATAAGTTATGGTATTAATATCTCCAATAATATAGTACATCCTTTTTATTTATATAGCTATCGCAAAGTTCTAATATTTAATTATTCTATATTTCTATTTTATTATTCTTATTTATAGTGTATTTTTGTTTAAATACATTGATAATAACGTCATCACCTGATATTAATTCTATTATTACTGAGTTACCTACTTTTACATTAAGAAGGCTGTCTCTGAAAAGAATCCTGAATGAATATTCTTGCCATGACTTTGGTAAAAATGGTGAAAGGTATAATTCATTATCTTTAACTTTCAAACCTCCAAAACCATGTACTACAGACATCCATGTACCTGCCATACTTGTTATATGAAGTCCATCGTCACTATCACAGTTGTAATTATCAAGATCTAGTCTAGCAGTTCTAAGGTATAGCTCGTAAGCTTTTTTCTCATAACCTAACTGACTAGCGATAATTGAGTAAATACATGGTGATAATGAGGATTCATGAACTGTTCTAGGTTCATAGAAATCAAAGTTACGTTTGATAGTATCTAGATCGTATCTGTCATTGAAGAAATAGATACCTTGCATAACATCCGCTTGTTTTATGAAACAAGAACGTAATATTCTATCCCAAGACCAATTTTGATTAATTGGCAGATTACCTTCAGGTAATTCTTTTACTAATATCTGCTCTTTATCCATATAACCATCTTGTTGAGAAAAAACTTTTTCCTCTTCAATATATGGATAATACATCTTATCAATTATATCTTTCCACTTATCTACTTCTTGTTCTTTTAATTCTAATTTTTGCAATAACCTATAATAGATATCACTATATTCGTTCTTTACATAGTCGAGAGCTTCCATTGCATATCCTAATGTCCAGCTGGCTATTGTATTAGTATACCAGTTATTGTTTACATTGTTCTCATATTCATTAGGACCTGTAACTCCTAAAATCATATATTTATCTTTAGCTTTATTATAATTAACTCTATCAGCCCAGAAACGACTTATCTCAACTAAAACTTCAATTCCATAATCAGCGAGATGTTTCTTGTCTCCTGTATAATTAACATAATTGTATATAGCATATGCTATGGCACCATTTCTATGAATTTCTTCGAATGTTATTTCCCATTCATTATGGCACTCTTCTCCATTCATAGTAACCATAGGATATAATGCACCCTTGAAGCCTAGTTTTCTTGCATTTTCTTTTGCTTTTTCCAGATGATTATAACGATATATCAATAAGTTTTTAGCTATTTTACTTGGTGCAGTACTTAAATAGAAAGGTAAACAATATGCCTCTGTATCCCAATATGTGCTACCCCCGTATTTTTCACCAGTGAATCCTTTTGGTCCAATATTCAATCTTTGATCTTCCCCTGTATACGTCTGATTAAGATGGAATATATTGAATCTAATTCCTTGCTGAGCTTTTTTATCACCTACTATGGTTATATCATTTTCTTCCCATTTGTTGTCCCATGTTTCTTTGTGAGCCTCAAACAAATTGTCATAACCAGATTCATAAGCTTTATTTACTGCATTAACAGCTTTATTAACTAAATCTTCATTATTATAGTCTCTATTAGTAACTGCTGAAATGTATTTGGTTAGAGTAATTTCATCTCCAGTTTTAACAGATACACTTAATAGATTAGCTACATAATCTTCTTTAGAAATTAAAGTCATTTCTTTTGGGTGGAACTTATCATTTTTATTTGATAATTCATATTTCATAGCGCATGAAACACGGAAGTCCAGTTTTTTGGTTTTCATATTAAGATAACATAAATTATCTTCTGCCTTTTTCTCTACTTCTTCCCAGAAGTATTCATCATAATTAGAATCTTCATTGACTACTTTTCCATCTAGATATGGATTCAATGTTATTTCACCATCATAGTTCAATGGGATAACAGAGTATTTTATAGCAGCTATCTCAGATTCAGCCATACTTAAAAATCTTTTACTGATTATTTTAGTTTTGTTATTGTTTTTATCAACAGCAACAAAACTTCTTTCTAAATAACCATGCTTCATATTTAGTATACGTTGAAAATCGATTACAGTACACTTTGCAATATCTAGTTCCAATCCATTAACTTTAACATCAATTCCAATAAAATTAATACCATTAAGTACTTTTGCAAACCACTCTGGATAACCGTTTTTCCACCATCCTACTTTGGTTTTGTCAGGGTAATAGATACCTGCATAATAAGTACCTGAAAGACTGTCGCCTGAGTATTTTTCTTCAAAATTACCACGTATGCCCATATGGCCATTTCCAAGACTCATAGCGCTTTCAGCTACCCTATTATATTCAGGTTCAAAACCCTCTTCTATAATAAGCCAATCATCACTATTAAAATATTCTCTCACGAATATTTACACCTACCTTTTCAGATTATTTATGTGCAAACGGTTGCGTTGATGATTAAAATTATATTATAGTTTAACAAATAAATCAAGTATAAAATGAATTATTTTTCCAATAAATTAATTCATGATTATAATAATTATGAAAATACCTACTACAAATCATATAATTCCCTTATTTGGGAAGCCTGATTATAAAAGTTGTTCCTTCTCCAATATTACTATCAACTTCTATTTTTCCTTTATAAAGCCCTACAATATGTTTAACAATAGAAAGACCAAGCCCTGTCCCTCCCATGTTTCTTGACCGTCCCTTATCCACTCTATAAAATCTCTCGAATAATCTAGGTATATGCTGTTCTTCAATTCCAATGCCTGTATCAGTCACTTCTATTATTACATCTTCTTCTGATTCATCACATGAAATCATGACACTACCTTTTTCAGTATATTTTATTGCATTATCCATAAGATTAATTATCAACTGCTTAATCCTATTCCTGTTGCAGTTATAAGTTACATCTTCCTTAACTCTAACATCTATAATAATATCTTTATTTTCTAATTTTGGGTTTAGTATTTGTACAACTTCATTTATGATTTCTCCTATATTATTATTACTGCTGTTTTTTTCATCATCCATATTTTCTATTGCAGAGAGTGATAATATATCTTGAATCAATAATGATAGTCTTTCTGTTTCAATATCAATTATATCCAAGAATCTAGCCGCAACTTTTTCATCTTTTATGGCTCCATTTTTAAGAGTATCAACAAAACCCCTGATTAATGTTAGCGGAGTGTTTAATTCATGGGTTACATTAGATACAAAATCACTTCTCATGGTTTCTAACTTCTTCATTTGTGTTATATCCCTGATTACAAGTAGAGTTCCCATGGTTTTGATGCTGGCACGTTTTGGTGCAAATATAGGATTAGCATATACTCTAATAATTTTATCATTCTTGTTATTTTTTATTACTGTTTCATCAACAATATATTCATTTTGTTGTATAGACTTTTCTAGTACATTGAAAATAGTTGTGTTACGTATTACTTCATAGATTGATTTACCTACTATATCTTCTTGTATGTTCAGTATCTGGTTCAACTTACTGTTATATAAAAATACTTTATAATGTTCATCAACGGCAATCACACCATTAATCATACTACTTAAAACCGACTCAAATTCCAGATTTCTTTTTTCCAATTTCCACATATTAAGCCTAAGTTTAACTGTCATATCATTGAATGCTTCAGCCAATTTTCCTGTTTCATCTTTACTTCGTATATATATCTTATCATTATAATTTCCTTCTGATATTTTAATTGCTGCCTGTGTCAATTGTCCTAACGGCTCCATAAATCTCTTAGTTAATATGTAAGCAATAATAACTGCTATAACAGCACCAATTAAAATACCATACACAACATATTTAATCATATCTATTGCTATATTTTGTATCTCAACCAAGGGCATAGATAACCTTAAAACACCTTGAAAACCTTTTATACTTATAGGCAAAGCAGTATATAAATAATAAGCCCCTATTGTATCACTATATCTGATTTTAGACGCAATTTCCCCTTTAATGGCACGAGATACTTCATTTCTATAAGCATGATTATCCATTTTACGATAGTCTTCATCTGAATCAGCTACAACTATACCTTCCATATCAATAACGGTAATTCTAACTTCTGATTTGCTAGAATATCTATCAGCAAAAGCTTGAAAATCCAAGCTATCTTTTTCTGCTTCGTTAGTTAATATATCTATTAATAACTGACCTTTGGTTTCTGTATCTTTTCTAATAGTATCTCTAAAATATTTGTTACCTTTATTCCATGAAAATAATACAGCTATGATAATTGTTAATGTAATTATTAGTATATAAGTTGCCATTAATTTTTTTTGCATCCTATCACACCCTTACAATAATCATTATTTATATTTGTACCCTACTCCCCTAACAGTCTTTATGTGTTCAGGATTCTTATCATCTCTTTCAATCTTTTTTCTTAAACTTCTGATATGAACATCCACAGTTCTAGTTTCTCCATAATAATCATATCCCCATATTTTATCCAATAAATATTGTCTATCGAAGACACGACCTCTATTTTTAGCTAGTATATATAATAATTCAAACTCTTTTAAAGGTAATTCTAATTGTTTATCTCTGATAGTAACCTCATGAGTAAGCTTATTAATGGTAAGTTCCCCAATATAAAGTATTTCTTCTTTTTCCTCACGGTTATTCTTATTATCTTTTGTCCTCCTAAAAACAGCTTTCATCCTTGCTAGTAATTCGTGAATACCAAATGGCTTCCCTATATAATCATCTGCTCCCATTTCTAATCCGAGAACAGTATCAAACTCCTCATTTTTAGCTGTTAACATTATAACAGGGATTTCTTTGTAAGCTTCTGTACCTCTTATTTTTCTTAATACTTCTAGTCCATCTATCCCTGGTAACATTAGATCAAGCAAAATTATATCTACATGGTTATCTCTTAATTTCCCTAGTGCTTCTTCTCCAGTTTCTGATTGAATTACATTATAACCATTGCTTTCTAGATTATAACGCAGCAATTCTAGTATATGGATTTCGTCATCTACTATAAGAACATTTGTAGCCACTATTACACCTCCTATAATATATAAAAGTAGTTATTATTATATATTATATCACAAAAAAGCACTATCTTTTATATATGTTCTCCTGTAACAGTAAATATTATCCATTCTGCAATATTAGTAGCATGGTCTCCCATTCTTTCAAGATATTTAACTATAAAAAGGAAATCTGTACATTGTTTAACTACACTACTATTGTCAATCATGAGAAACATCAGCTCACTTACTATTTTATCAAAATAATTATCTATTATATCATCTCTTCTACATACACTTTTGGCAAGTTCCAAATCTTTATTGATACAACTATCTATAGTATCTTTAATCATTTTTTTAACTTCCTCTGCCATTTGTGGTATATGAATAAGTGGTTTGATGTACTTTTCATCTGCTAGTCTAATTGTATATTCGGATATATCTGTACAATGGTCTCCTATTCTTTCTAGATCAGTAATAATTTTTAGTACAGAAGCTATATCTCTCAAATCAGCTGCTATAGGCTGTTGGGTTGCAATCAATAATAGACATTCTTTTTCAATCCTTAATTCCATATAATCAATTTCATCGTCTTTACTGATAACTTTTTTAGCTAAAGATACATCCTGTTTTTTAAGTGCAGTAATGGCATCATCTAATGATTGCTCTATAAGTGTGCCCATTTTTATTAAATCTTTATGAAGTTCATTAATTTTCTTTTCAAAATTATATCTAATTGGCATAGTTTGTCAATCCTCTCAATATTATAATAATCAATCAACCGAATCTTCCTGTTATATATTCTTCTGTTTTACTGTCCTCCGGATTACTGAATACTTTTTCAGTCTTATCATATTCTATTAATTCTCCTAGCAAAAAGAACGCTGTCTTATCAGAAATTCTAGCAGCTTGCTGCATATTATGTGTAACCATTATAATTGAATAATCTTTCTTAAGTTCAGTTGCCAAGTCCTCAATCTTCATAGTTGAAATTGGATCAAGTGCAGAAGTTGGCTCATCCATTAATAATACTTCCGGCTCTATAGCTAATGCTCTTGCGATACATATTCTTTGTTGTTGTCCTCCAGACAGACTAATCGCATTTCTCTTCAATCTATCTTTTACTTCATCCCATATTGCAGCTCTACGTAAACTTTTTTCAACAATTTCATTAAGTTCACTCTTCTTCTTGATACCATGAGCTCTTGGTCCGTATGCAATATTATCATATATACTCATAGGAAATGGATTAGGTTTTTGAAATACCATTCCAACTCTTGTTCTTAATTTTATTACATCAATATCTCCATAGATATCTTCTCCATCTATTTTAATGGAACCATCAACTTTTACTCCTTCAATGAGATCATTCATTCTATTTAGTGTTCTAAGAAATGTTGATTTACCACAGCCTGATGGACCGATTAAAGCTGTTATCTCATTGGTGTTGATGTTCATATTTATATTTTTCAATGCCTTGAAATCTCCATAAAACAAATCAAGATTTTCTACTGTAAATTTTACATTATTATCCATTTTTTCACCTCTATATTATGCATTTGACTTATTAAGTTTTCTTGATATTAATTTTGATAGTGTATTAAGTATTAAGATAAGAATTACTACGATTGATCCAATGGCACATGCCATACCTATATCCCCTTGTTCCTCTGCTACAGCATAAGCTTTAACTGTTAATGTTGCCCCAGATGAAAATAGATTTTTAGGTACTCTAGCTACCGTACCTGCAGTAAGTAATAATGCTGCTGACTCTCCTACAATTCTTCCTATACTAAGTATAATTGCCACAACTATTCCTGATACAGCATTTGGTAATATTACCTTTCTAATAGTTTGTAATTTAGTAGCTCCCAACCCTAATGAGCCTTCTCTATAGGAATTAGGTATAGCCTTAAGTGATTCCTCTGTCTGTCTGATAATGACTGGCAGTAATATAATACTAAGTGTTAAAGAACCAGCCAAAATGGAATAGTTGAATTTTAGGAATACCACAAAGAAAATCATTCCAAATAATCCAAATATGATTGATGGAATACCTGCCAAACTTTCTGTAGCGAATCGTATTAATCTTACTAGTCTACCAGGTTTCGCATACTCAGTTAAATATATAGCCGCAAAGATACCAATAGGACATGCAACTATCAATGATAATAATATTGTCAACAAAGTAGTTATAAGCATAGGAAATATTCCTTCACCTTTATTGGTTACTTTAACTAAGATAGTATCTGTGTCAAGATTATTTATAACATCATTCAGTTCTAAGACTGTTAAGTTCTCTGCTGATTTCCCAGCAACTTTTTTAATTATATCTCCCTTTCTCAACTTGAATGATTCACCTTTTTTATCCACTGCTTCCTTAGCCTTTGACAACTTATCGATTGATGTTATAACAGGATAATTAGTATTCTCATATTCTTTTATTTCAAAATCAAACCCTAACTTGTTATTTATACTGTTTTCAGAAACTGGTATAGTTACATAAGTTGTTTTTGAATCATAATTTGAAGTAATGAAATCCAGATTTACATATTTTAATCCGTTAACAAAAACAAATCCTATTATCCATAATAAAATTCCCACAGTAAAAGCTGTTGCCAGACCAATGAATCCGTACATTATTTTGTCTTTTATACTTCTGTTCATTATTTTTCTCCTGCCTTTGCTGTTATTCTATTTAAAATAAGATTAAGTATGATAATAAATATAAATAGTACTACTCCTGTGGAAAATAGTATCTCTTGATGCAATCCAAACGCATAACCCATCTCCATAGCAATGTTAGTCGTAAGCGGCCTTATAGGGTCCCATATACTAGTTGGAATTCCAGCTATTGGATTACCAGCTACAAGCATAACTGCCATTGTTTCGCCTATAGCTCTACCTATACCAAGTACAACCCCTGCTAGTATACCTGATTTTGCAGCTGGTAATATGACTTTGAATATAGTCTGTATCTTGGATGCTCCTAAACCATAAGAACCTTCTATATATGCCTGTGGTACAGCATTGATTGCACTTTCTGATATAGTTATGACCGTTGGTAATATCATAATTGTCAATACCATTATAACAGCTAATAATGACTGTCCTTGAGCTCTCGGAGAAATATCCATAATCTTAGGTACGATAATCCCAAGTCCAAAGACACCATAGATAACCGATGGTATACCAGCTAATAATTCCACTGCTGGTTTTATTATTTTTTTAATGTTTTTTGGTGCTATCTGTGATATGAAAACAGCTGACAATATTCCTATTGGCACACCTATGATTATGGCTCCTACAGTAGCCATAAGCGAACCGCATATCATATATAAGATACCATACAAAGCACTGCCTATATTATCATTAGGTCTCCACTGGGTACCTGTTAAGAAATCAACCAAACTATATGTTCCTTCAGCATTACCAGAGAAAAATGGTTGTAATCCTTTGTAGAACACAAAAAAAGTTATAGCCGCTACACAAATAACTGCTATACATGCATTAAGTAAAAACATTTTTTTAGCTACCGACTCAAGCAATTCACGTCTTTTATCTATTTTCATATCAAATGTTTTATTATCCGTTATTTTATTTTTTTCTTTTACCATATTCAAATTTATATCCATACATCTTTCTCCTAACCTAAACGATATATAAACTCAAAAAGACCAAATCAATTATTTTAAATCAATCAAAGGAGCTGTCTCATATACAGGACAACCCCTTATATGATATATTAATTTACTTTGATGCCGCCTTTTTCTTCTACAATATTCTGTCCTTCAGGACTTAGTATGAAATCTACAAAAGCTTTACTTTCTTTTGTCATATTTTCTTCTTTGTATATTAGTAAGAATGGTCTTGATATACTATAGTCTCCACTAACTACATTTTCTGAAGTAGGTTGGACTCCATCAATTTTGAAAGGTTTTATTGTATCGTTTATATAAGTGAAAGATACATATCCTATAGCTTTATCATTTTTAGCAACAGTAGTTTGAACATTTCCGTTTCCTTTAGCAATTATAGCTTTTTCTGTTAATGCATCTTCAAAATCAACTATTTCTTCAAAAGCTCCTCTTGTTCCAGAACCATCTTCTCTTGAAACAACCACTATTTCTTCATCTTTTCCGCCAACATCTTTCCAATTAGTGATTTCGCCTTTATAGATTGCTTGCACTTGTTCCTTAGTCAATTCGCTAACTTCATTACTTGGATGAGTTATAACAGCAACACCATCATATGCAATAGCAACTTCTGTTAATCCCCAATTCTTTTCTTCTGTTTTAAGATTTCTTGAAGCTGTACCTAGAATTGTTACACCATCTTTTGCGTTTTTAATTCCGTTTGATGAACCAATTCCCTCATAAGTCACTTCTACATCTGGATTTAATGCCATAAATTCTTCAGCTGATGCAATTCCAATTTTCTCAACAGAAGTTGAACCTGAAACTGAAACTAAACCACTTAATTTATCATCATCTTGATCAGTATCTTTACTTTCATCTGTATTAGTATTAGTGTCCGTGTTATTGTCTTTATTATTGTCTACGTTACTACTTGTTTTATTGTCATCAGTTGTTGCTTTGCTGTCTGTATCACTTTTACATCCTGCAAAAGCTACCATAGATACAACTATAAGTGCTACCATTAATACATTTCTAAATTTTTTCATTTACTTTGTCCTCCCAATTATTATTAATATAATAATTCATGTTTTATTTTTTTGTTATTTAATACATATATAATGTAACACCTATCTGTTAAAGCAATATAATGCTTATGTTAAATCTATGTAAAGTACTTGATAATAAAATAAGGGAGTCTATAAACTACTCATAGACTCCCTTATTATAAGAATTAATTGTTTTGTTTATTTAATCTTAAATTTTAATATGTCATCTTGTAACTCTCCTGCTAGATTAGCTAATCCATCACTGGAACTAGTTATCTCTGACATAGTCATTGTTAATTGCTCTACTGAAGCAGACATTTCCTGTGTACTAGCAGCATTTTCTTCTGCTAAAGCAGACAGATTCTGAATGGTATCTATGATAATATTCCTTTTATCTTCCATTTCATTTGATGACATATCCAGCTTATTAATAATATTTATTGTATCTTTTATACTGTTAGATATTTCGTCATACTTTCGCTCAGTTGATCTAGTTCTTTCTAATTGAGTATTAACAATTGTATCTATTTCTTTCATTGTATTTACCGTATTATTAACATTGATTTGTAATGTTGTTACGATATTATCTATTATATTAGTTGATTTAGTAGACTCTTCCGCTAACTTTCTGATTTCTTCTGCTACAACTGCAAACCCTTTTCCTGCTTCACCTACTCTAGCTGCTTCAATAGCTGCATTTAGAGCAAGAAGATTAGTTTGCTCAGCAATTGCTGTAATCACTTTACTAAGTTGACCAATCTCTTTTGCACTTTGATCTGTTTTCTTAATATCTTCACTAATAGATTTTGCCGCCTCTTTTGATGCAGTAGTTATAGTATTAAGTGAAGTAATCTCTTTTAATCCTTCTTTTGCTAATGAATTAACTTTCTTAGATTCATTAGATAATATCTTTGTCATATTAAAATTATCTTGAATAATATCTCCAAGTAATGAAACATTGTCAGATGCCTTGCTAGTGTCTTCTGCTTGCTGTGAAGCCCCTAATGCAATTTCTTCCACTGTTCTTGCAACTTCTTCTGAAAAAATTGTTGCTTGTTGTGAACTAGATGAAAGTTCCTCTGAAGATGTAGCAACACTATTAGCCAATCCCTGTATTTTATGTATTAAAAGTCCTAAATTCTCTATAATACTTATGAAAGATTTACTAAGTTTCCCAATTTCATCCTTTTTGCTAGATAAATTATCGTTAATTTCAATAGTAAAATCCCCTTTTGCTACTAATTGAGAATATTCAGTTACCCTTTGAATTGGTGTTGCAATCTTATTACCTATAATATAAATAATAATTAGTATAACCAACAATAAACCTAATGCAAATATGAGAAGATATCTTATTAAATCAGATAAGGAATCATGGATAATTACTTTAGCCTGCGTTTTAGGAACCCCAATGAATAATATAAGATTAATCTTTTCATTTTTATCAATTATAGGTTCATAGGCAGATATATAATCTATCCCAAATAAAGTAACATCTCCAATATATCTATCACCACTCATAACAGTTTCATAAGAGTTATTGGTTTCTTTTAAATAAGTTCCAACAGCTCTTTCATTATTATTCATTATGTTAGTTACTACACGCCTATATCCTTTTTCATCTCTAACAAAAATAGTTGCAGCTACCCCTAATTTATCTTTTATTGTATCAACAACTTGATTTTCTAATATAATTTCCTTACCGCTTTTATTATATATCTTGTTATTTTGATATTGTATTTCATCTATTTGGCCATAACTATTTTGAAAAAATGCTTTTATAGATTCAATGTTTGATTCTAATTGAGTTTGATACAACCTATCACCAAGATTATCCAAACTTTTAGAAGAAAAATATACAATTCCAAAATCCATCAATAATATACTAATAGCAACTAATAGTGCAATCAAAAGAATTAATCTGGTTTTTATACTTTTCATATGTTATCATCCTCTTTTGGTTTATTGTTTATAGTAATTTCCCCTTATATTCTCTTTAAAAAGTCATCTCCTTTCTATTATTAAATTTAACTTTAAATACTTCTATCATTATATTTAATGATCTGTGTTATGACATTTTATGCCATAAATAGATATTAATAATATTACCATAATTTCCAAAGAATTTCCATTTTTATTTATATAATAGATAGTGTCAACTTATTGTAGGAAATTATTTTCAAATTTTCCCTATGCTATAATATCATCCTGAATCTTTTATTTAAATAGCATTTCTTATGGCTTTTAGCGCTTTATATAAACCATTTGTATGTCCTATATTAATTGCTCCTAAATTGTCTATTACTTCATTGTTTCTACTTTCTATTTTTTTGTTAAGTCTTTTATTTAATTCTTTTCTGTTTTTACTTTCTGCTTTTACATTTATTTTTCTATAACTCATTATATCTCGGATGTCTCCACCATTTTCCTTAAATGCTCTTAATCTTGCTATATTATCAGCACCTTTTTTACTCCATCCCATTGGCCGACTACTCATCCTTGAAGCTAACACATGGCTTATATGTCCCTCAGCACTGCATCCAATTACATTTTCTTGTTCATATATTTCTATTCCTGACCAATTATTCAGTATGTATTTATAGGCCTTATATATATCTTTTTTCTTTTGTTCTGTTTTTGCTTTCCCTATTATTTCTGTCATATCTTTTATAAAATACTCCTTATCGCCTTCTCGTATATCATCTAGTACTTTTGCTTTATCAACTTCGTCATATCCTCCCATTGCCCTTGTCATCGCTTGTTTAATGTGAAATTGATCCAGTACAAACTTACACTTTGGTAGCGTTTCTAAACCTCTTTTAATCCAACTTGCACCATCTCCCATAAGGTAGATTCTTTCTATCTTTTCTTCTTGATAATTCTTTTTTATATAGTTATAAACGTCTTCAAAAATTTTTTGAGATTTGTACTTAACACCTGAAAAATAGTGAGCATTTTTTAAGGTTTTTCTCTTCTTACCTACTGATTTTTTCCCTTCATGAACATACACTAACTTGGTTATGGTTTGACTTCCATTTTGTAAAGCTATATGATCTTCATCAGCCTCAACATATAGCACCTTAATTTCTTTTTTATTTATGGCTTCAACTTCACTTTTTATTTCATCTTCTTCATATTTATGTACAATATTTTTGACAGTTTGTCTCGTAACTATTTCTCGACCTGATTCTTGACCACTTCTTTCGTAGGATGTGTCTGCTGCGTTTTCCAATAGCTTTTCCTCTAATTCACTGCTTATTCTCTGGCGAGGTGTAAGTCCTAATATATCATCAACTAAATGTGTGTATTTACCTGTTATTTTATGCTTGTAATAACGTCTTTCATAGTTAAGAGTTCCCATGATGGTCATCAATGAATTCTTTTCACTTATTCTCACAGGCACCCAACTTTTTTTCCTTTCTGGCATCTTAAATATCTCATAATCTAAATTTTTTATATGCTCATTAATTAATTCCCTTCCTAATTGGTCTGTCATTTTTCTTATTTCAACTACCAATTGATCAAGCTTTTTTACATCATTCATACAGTCCATTGTTTTTTCCGTAAAT
>NZ_BTPU01000044.1:0-36269 GCF_036985595.1 Vallitalea maricola
CTCATAAATTATACCAACCAGATGGTATAATTTATGAGCTTCCATTAATGATTCATATAATTTATTACCGTCTTTTAATACTTCTTCTGCAGTATAACCTTTTATTGAACCTGCATGAACGCCAACAAACGGAACCCAAGGTATTTTATCTGTGGATTGATGTTCTAATATATTAAGTACACGCTCTTTTCCTGTCATATTAACACCCTAACCTCTCTTAAGTTTTAGTTTAATATTAGTTCTTTAGCAACTTCTGCAGCTGAAGCAGCATCTACTGTATAACGGTCAGCACCAATCTCTTGTGCAAAGTTATCAGTAACAGGTGCTCCACCAATCATAACTTTTACTTTGTCCCTTAATCCTTTTTCTTCTAATGCATCAATAACTGCTTTCATATTAGGCATTGTAGTAGTAAGTAGAGCAGACATAGCAATTATATCTGGATTATTTTCTTCTACAGCGGCAATATATTTCTCAGGAGAAACATCAACACCAAGGTCAATTACTTCAAGACCAGCACCAACCATCATCATTCTTACAAGATTCTTACCTATATCATGTAAGTCACCTTTAACAGTTCCGATAATAACTTTACCTACAGGTTCTACTCCTTGTTCTTCCAATAAAGGTTTGATAACATCAAGACCAGCATTCATAGCTCTTGCAGCTATTAATACTTCTGGTACAAATACTTCGTTTCTTTTGAATTTCTCTCCGATAACACCCATTCCGTCTAGTAGACCATTAAGGATATCAGATGGATCTAATCCTTCAGAAACAGCTTGCTCAGTTAATGCAACTACCTCTGGCATTTTACCTTTTTGTAGTTTTTCAGACATATTTTGTAGTAATTCGTTCATTTAGCAGCACTCCCTATAATTTATTTATAATAGTATGTAATTATTCTAGTATACAATTGACATTAATTATAGAAATATAATATTTAATTTTGTACTATTTTATCTTATAGTAAATTTATCACAAAAATAACTAAGAGCTGGAGGATAATACATTTTTATGGTTACGTCAAAAATGTATTATCCCACAGCTCCTTTGTTGGAACAACTCTATAAATGGTTCTATATATTGTTACGAACAATCTCTTTTGCAACTTCTGCCGCACTAGCTGCATCAGTAGAATATACGTCAGCACCAATTGTCCTAGCATAATTAGATGTTATTGGAGCTCCTCCGATAAATACTGTAAGATTATCTCTTAGACCTTCTTCTTCTAATAATTTGATCGTATTCTTCATAGTTATCATTGTAGTAGTAAGTAGAGCAGACATAGCTATAATGTCAGGATTATACTTCTTGACTGCATCTACAAATTCTTGTGGAGATATATCAACCCCTAGGTCTATAACCTCAAATCCCATACCAACCAACATCATTTTAACAAGATTCTTACCTATATCATGTAAATCACCTTGAACTGTACCAATCACTACTTTGCCCAGATAATTAGTGACATTAGGGTCAATCAAAGGACTTATTATATCAAGAGCGATATTAAATGCTCTTGAAGCAATAAGTACTTCAGGGACATATACTTCATTCTTCTTAAATTTCTTACCGATTATATCCATAGCGTCAATTAGTGTATTTAATATTTGTTTGTAGTCATAACCTTTTTCCAATGCAGAAATGGTCAATTTTCGGACTTTTATTGATTGTCCTTCCTGTACGTATTTAGAAATTTCATTTAGAGTATTATCCATATAATCACCTTTTTAATATTGTAAAATAATTTGTCTTACTAATTATACATTTTTCTGTATTTTCCTGGAGAGATGTTCTCATAATTTTTAAATACCTTTGTATAATAACTTTGATCGCTGAAGCCCATCATTACAGCAATATCGCTTATGCTGTATTTTAGGTCTAACAGATATTTTTTGCTTTCTTCAACTCGTACCATATTCAGATACTCAGAGAATTTCATATTGGTTTCTTTGCTGAAAAACCTACTAAAATATGTAGGACTCAGATTAACGTGTTTTGCAACTTCATCTAAGGATATATTTTTATTGTAATTAATATTGATATATTGCAAAGCTTTTTTAATTATATTTGTATTTTCAACGTTATCTTTATTTAACTTGAATGCAAGTTCTGTAAACTTCTCTAGAACTTTAACTATCCATACACATAGTTCTTCTACATTATGAATACTAAAAGCTGTTTTATAGAACTTAATATTTTGCTCAAATATTTCTTCGAAGTTGCCGCCACCTTCAACAGCAGCTCTAGACATAACAACAACTAACTCTATAATAAAAGAAATAACCTTATCATTATTACCACTATGCTTGAATAATATATAACCAAGTATCTCATTAAGAATGGCTTTTGCTCCTTCAAGGTCGCCTCTTCTTACTTTTCCGCTTAATTCTCTTTCAAGCTCAATTGGGTATAATTTACTAGTGAAATTATTTTCTTCTTTTATCTCTTGAATATTCTCATTTATAATTTTTTGTTCAAGATAAAAATCTTTCTTCTTTTTTAATTCATATTTTTGGTCTCCTACAATATCCTTTGTAATGATAGATAGTAGGTTAGCTAAATATCTTACTTTTTCAGGGGCTATTATAGGTATTATCTTATAATATGATTGTAATATCCCTCTTGCTGATATAGGAATGTTATATACCTTTATTAGGTTGTCTATAACATACGGGTCAGTAATATTCATTTGGATGGGTCCTGCAACTAGAGCACCACGAAAAACATTTCCAATAATAATTGCACATGTGATATGAACTAATCCACCAGGGCAGAAGAATATATAGGATTCTCCTAATGATTCTGATTGTTTACTGGCGTATAAATGAGCTCCGCAACAAGGTGATTTATCACCTGTCAGTTCCATGAATTTAGTACAATAGTTAAACATTTCCCCTTGTGAGAATACTGTATTGCCAGTATCATCTATAAGCATACAATTTACTTCGGTTATCTTGTAAAATAGTTCCATATTTTTTTTGATAATATCTAATTCGTCGTCTTGAAAAAAATCTAGCATAATTATCACCTAACGTCTATATTTGTGTTTAGAAATATATATATATATTATCATAGATTCATAATTATTAGTTGTATAATTTTTTCTTTTTTTGGATTATTTTGTTCAAAGAAATGATATATCTAATGTTTTTATAATCAACATGCTTTAATTTTTATTTGATGTATATAATGGAAAACTATTGCCAGAATAATATTTTTATAATATACTCTTAACTAATAAAGATTGCTGATAATATTAATACTATATGAAAAGGAGGCATTGTTATGTTAGGAGATGGCAGATATACAAAAGAAGATATAATTAAAATCACACGTGAAGAGGATATCAAATTCATAAGACTTCAATTTGTAGACATTCTAGGTACTCTTAAAAATGTAGCTATTACAGATGAACAACTTGAGAAAGCATTAAACAATCAGATATTGATTGATGGTTCATCAATAGAAGGATTTGTTAGAATGGAAGAATCTGATATGTA
This sequence comes from Vallitalea maricola, assembly GCF_036985595.1. NCBI lineage: Bacteria > Bacillati > Bacillota > Clostridia > Lachnospirales > Vallitaleaceae > Vallitalea > Vallitalea maricola. The sequence continues at coordinate 3,507 of NZ_BTPU01000044.1, forward strand.
TCTAAAACCAGATTTGGATACTTTTGAGATATTTCCTTGGAGACCTCATCAAGGTAAAGTAGGTAGAATGATATGTGATATATATAATCTTGACGGTACTCCTTTTCAAGGCGATCCTAGATATGTTCTCAAGAAAGTAATAAAAGAAGCTGCAGATATGGGGTACGATTTTAATGTGGGACCAGAATTTGAATTTTTCCTATTTCAAATAGATGAAAATGGTTATCCTACTACAACTACTCACGATAATGCAGGATATTTTGATCTAGGACCAATTGATTTAGGAGAAAATGTGAGACGAGACATAGTACTTACACTTGAAGAAATGGGATTTGATATTCAGACATCTCACCATGAAGTAGCTCCAGGTCAACATGAAATAGATTTCAAATATAGTGATGCATTAAGGTCGGCAGATAATATTGTGACTTTTAAGTTAGTAGTTAAAGTCATTGCAAGAAAACATGGACTACATGCCACATTTATGCCTAAGCCTATCTTTGGGATAAGTGGTTCAGGAATGCATTGCAACCTGCTTATGTATGATGAAGATGGCAGGAACATATTTTATGATGAAAAAGATGAACTCAATCTATCAAAAGAAGCATATTATTTTATTGGCGGATTATTGAAACATGCAAAAGCTTTAACTGCTGTAACTAATCCTACAGTAAACTCTTATAAAAGATTAGTATCCGGATTTGAAGCTCCTGTGAGAATTGGCTGGTCAACTATAAATGCCAGTCCACTTATTAGAGTTCCAAGAGGTAGAAATAAAAATTCTCTGATTGAGCTTAGAAGTCCAGACCCTTCCTGTAATCCTTATTTAGCAGTTGCAGCAATGTTGAAAGCAGGACTTGATGGTATAAAGAACAAGATAGAACCACCAAAAATGATGGAAAAGAAAGAACTTAGTATAGTACTTGATACACTTGATGTTGAATCAACAATTCCGAGTACTCTGAAAGAAGCCTTGATAGATTTATCAAAGGATGAAATTATAAAAGAAGCATTAGGTGATGTTTACGAGAGATACATGAAAGCAAAAAGTCTAGAATGGGATGAATATATATCAATAGTTCATTCATGGGAAGTTGAAAAATATATTTCAAGATATTAAGAAAATATTTCATAGCTGAGTAAAAGGATGTTTTGTATGGGTACTAGAATTATAGTAGGATCCTCTAACAAAAAAATATTGAAACAATTATCGCACTTCCTTAATGAAAATGGATATAATGTAGTAGGTGAAACAACAGATGGATATGATATCCTAAGGAGAATACATACTGTTTATCCGGATTTATGTATTATGGATTTCAACATGAAAGGATTAAACGGTCATGACGTAGGTGAAGTGCTGGTAGCAGACAACGTATGCCCAATCATTACCATAATTGGTTCATCTGAACTGCATTATTTTACTAACTTAAAACATGAACCCATATTTAGTTTGCTTGTCAAGCCTATCAATAAAGATTTATTAATAAATACTATTGATTTATTGGTTAAAACATCCAGGAGTATAACTAGGTTAAGAAAAGAAGTCAGTACTCTCAAAAAGAAACAGGAAGATAAGCAAATAATCAATCAAGCTAAACAATTATTAATAGAGTATAATGGTTTAACAGAAGAAGAAGCACATAGAAAAATCCAAAAACTCAGCATGAACAAAGGTATATCGAAAAAAATAGTAGCTATAGAGATTATTAACAAATATAAATAATAGTAAGAATATTATGAAAAATAAATTTTGATTAATTAGCACTTGCATTATCAACTATGATATGATATATTATATATAAATATAGCCGGGCAAAGGAGTCCGACTTTAACTAAACTTTTAGAACAATGGCGTTCTTAGGGAAGTTCCCTTAGTAACGCTTTTTTTATTAGAATTTTATATAAAAAGTATAGTTAAAGGCTCTAATTGCTTAATAAATAATGGTTTTTACAAGATATATTTATTAAAAGAATGTAATCTTGTGAACGTAAGAGAAAACCAATGAAAAATAAAAAATATAAAATTAGATTATGAATTAGGAGGACATAGTATGAGTATTAACGATTTATTCGGAACAAATGTATTTAGTGATGCAGTTATGAAAGAAAGACTTCCAAAAGAAACATATAAATCACTTAAAAGAACAATAGAGCTTGGAGAGCCACTAGAGAAGACAACAGCTGAAGTAATTGCAAACGCTATGAAAGATTGGGCTATTGAAAAAGGAGCAACTCATTACACACACTGGTTTCAGCCTATGACAGGAAAGACAGCAGAAAAGCATGACTCTTTTATATCATTGACTCCTGATGGAAGAGCAACTATGGAGTTTTCTGGTAAGGAATTGATTCAAGGAGAGCCTGATGCTTCATCTTTCCCTAATGGAGGACTTAGAGCTACATTTGAAGCTAGAGGATATACAGCTTGGGACCCAACGTCACCAGCTTTTCTAAAAGAAGATTCAGCAGGTGTAACATTATGTATACCAACTGCTTTCTATTCTTATACTGGCGAAGCTCTTGATAAAAAAACACCATTACTTCGTTCAATGGAGTCTATTTCCAAACAAGCAATGCGTGTATTAAAGTTATTTGGAGAAACAAGTTCTAAGAAAGTAATAACTACAGTAGGAGCAGAACAAGAGTATTTCTTAGTAGATAAAAAATATTATCAAGCCAGAAAAGATTTAATATTTACTGGAAGAACATTATTTGGTGCAATGCCTCCAAAAGGTCAAGAGTTGGATGACCATTATTTTGGAAGTATAAAAGAAAGAATTGCTAATTTTATGAGAGAATTAGATGTTGAACTATGGAAGCTAGGTGTATCTGCTAAGACAAAGCATAATGAAGTAGCTCCAGCTCAATTCGAAGTGGCACCAATATTCTCAACGACAAATATTGCAACAGACCATAACCAATTAATGATGGAAATCATTCAAAAAGTTGCAATGAGACATGATTTAGTATGTCTATTACATGAAAAACCATTTGCTGGAGTTAATGGCTCTGGTAAGCATAATAACTGGTCATTAGCTACTGATGACGGTATTAACTTATTGAATCCAGGAAAAACACCTGAAGAAAATGCAAGATTCTTACTTTTCCTATCAATAATTATTGCAGCAGTTGACGAATATGCTCCATTACTTAGATTATCAGCTGCTAACCCTGGTAATGATCACAGATTAGGAGCTAATGAAGCTCCACCTGCTATAATTTCAGTATTCTTAGGTGATAAATTATCTAGCATAATCAATCAAATTGAAGCTGGAGACCTTAATATAGAAAAACAAGTAGAATTACTTGAAGTAGGTGTTTCTACACTTCCAAAACTTCCAAAAGATTCTACTGATAGAAATAGAACATCACCATTCGCATTTACTGGTAATAGATTCGAATTCAGAATGTGTCCTTCATCAGCATCAATAGCCGGACCTAATATCGTTCTTAATACAATTGTTTCTGAATATCTTAGAAGAGTTGCAGATGAATTAGAGAAAGCAGATGATTTCAATGAATCTCTTAAAAAGGTTATCGTAAGATTAATAAAAGACCATAAGAGAATTATATTTGATGGTGACGGTTATTCTGATGAATGGATTCAAGAAGCAGCTAGAAGAGGACTTCCTAATCTATCATCAACAGTTGAAGCTTATACTTATTTTGATAAACCGGAAGCTATTGAATTATTTGAAAGACATGGTGTATTCACAAAAGGAGAAATAGTTTCTCGAAAAGAAATCGTATTTGAAGAATATGCAAAAATAATTAATATAGAGGGACTTACAATGTCTCAAATGGTTAAAAAACAAATTATTCCTGCATGTATTAATTACATGACTGGCGTTGCTGAATCTATTAGCAAGATTAAGGGAGTTTGTCCTTCGGTGGATGTATCTGTGCAAGAAGAACTTGTTAATAAGATTTCAAAACTGTTATTTGATGTTAGAGTCAAAGTTGCTGATCTCAATAAAGCAATTGAAGAAGCAAAAAGTATTAGTAATATTGAAAGTATGGCATTTGCTTATAGGGAAAAAGTATTCCCAGTTATGGGAGAGTTAAGAAAACCATGTGATGAACTTGAAAAAATAGTTTCAGAAGAAGCATGGCCATACCCAACATATGATGAACTATTGTTTAGAGTTTAGTTATATCATATATACTAAATTATGGTTATAATATACTCCTTAATGTAAATATATTATACTAGGTTAACCATGAAGAAAGCTGTTAAAGCATTCTTCATGGTTTTTCTAACATCTATTTGATTTTATTATTTGTCTATAATTAAAAGGTCTGTTATAATATTAAATAATCTATAAGATTAAACATATTGTTGAGGTGGAATAAAATGATTGTTACTATAGCACTTAATCCTTCAATTAACAAATTAGCTGTTATTGATGGGTTAGAAGTGGATGGTGAAAACAAAGTACAGGATTATCGTATAAGTCTTGGAGAGAGCCCGATATATACAGCGTATATAATAAAGTTACTTCAAGGGGAACCATATGTATTAGGATTTTTAGGTGGAATGGGCGGAAGGTACATTCATAATGTAATGCAGAAAAACAGAATAAAATCTGATTTTGTATTTAACATGGGTGAAAGTAAATCTATTTATAGAATTGTTGATTCAGTTAACGGAACACAAACTACATTATTGGATGACAATATGTTAGTAGATGAAAGAGACGAGAAAAACCTAAAGCATAAGCTTCAAAATAGAATAAAAGATGCTAAAATAATGGTTTTAGGCGGAGATATGCCAAGAGGTACAGATTTTAACCTGATTGAAGACATAAGTTCAGTAGCTAAGAAACATGATATTAAGGTCATTACTGCATTAGAAGGGCAAAATCTGCGTAAGTCGTTAAATCTTAATCCATACGCATTGAAGATTAGCGATAAGAATATTTCCGATTTAGTTAACGTAGATACACTAACATATGATAAGTACTATGTAATAAAAGAGCTGTACGATATACTCATATCAAATAAGATTCATTATATGTTATATGATTCTAATGAGGGGCTATATGTACTCTCAAAAAATAAAATATGCAAAGTTATACTTAGTGAAACTCCAGAAATATCTGACGGAATTGGTGCTAGTGATTCAATGGTTGGAGCCTTTGCTGTTTCTATAGAAAGAAAATATGAACAGGAAAAAATGGCTAAACTCATTATGGCAAGCAGTATCGCAGTAAAAAGTTCAAAATATCCTACTATATGTAATAGAAAGGATATAGATTATTATAATAATAAGGTAAAAATTGTTGAAATAATGAATAGGAAGAGGGGTTTTATAGAATAAAACATATTATATTAAATATGATAATAAAAATATCGCAGTAATATCATATATATGACGGTATTATACAGAGATGCTAAGATGTAATGAAATGATACGTCGAAAAGAGTGATTTTCTACATTGATTTGCGATATGTTTATATAGAATACCTACTTTAAGTAATATATAATGATGATAAGGCATGAAACTACAATATGTATTGTGATAGAAAAATATAGGTACTACATATTGTGGAAATATTAATGATATTTCTAGAAAGCTAGGGGATAGTTTGGACATGTCTATTAGATTTTATTACAGAAAGCGGGGATGTTATTATGAAAAAATACCTAGAAGGAACAAGACAAGTTATAACTGAGAATAATCTAATTATTAACCTAGAGTATTATTTAGTTGAATCTACATACTACGAAAAAGATGAAACGAAAGTTGCATATGGTGTTGAAATACTTAAGAGAGATAATTTTAATTATTTAGAATCCGATATTGTTTCTAAGGTAACTGACAGCAAAGAGAAAATTATAAACATAATTAATAAACTTATAGCTAATATAGTAACCCCTGTGGGTATGGTTTGTGCGGTTGATGAATTATTTTAATTTAATATAGAAGTGGCTGTCCGATAATACAACGTAAAATATATTATCTGGCAGCCACTTTTCTTTTTAGGGTTTAATCAATTTTTATGTGATCTTGCTTGAAGGTATTAGGAGTCATTCCACTAATCTGTTTGAATATTTTACTAAAATGACTCTGAGTTGTATAACCTAATCGGGCAGATATCTCAACTAATGATAGGTTGGTGAACAAAAGCAGGTGTTTAGCTTTTTTTATTCTATTCATATGAATATACTTGGTAAAACTAATTCCTACTTCTTTTTTAAAGGTTCTGGATAAATAACTGCTATTAGCATTAACATAATCAGCAACATCAGTTAATGTAAAGTTGGTACAAAGATTATCATTAATATATTTTATTACCTTTATTGTTAAGGGAGAGTAATTATTCTTATTGGAAGATAGACTATTCTTTATCTGAGTCATGAAATCAAGTATCATAATAGCATTAAGATTAAGTAAAGATTCTTCATCACATAGAGATTCTATTTTATTAATATACAGGTCACTAAGAAAATACGCATAATTTTCTTCCAAGCCTGTTTCAATAGCCATTCTAGTTATCAGTGCACAACTGCAAATCAAATTGTTCTTCAGAGATCTTATTGAGTTGTTTTGACATAAGACTGAAGGAGGATAATTACTATACTCATATCCAACATTTTCTATTTCGTCTATATTACCAGTAATAATTGCCTGGTACAGTCTTTTTTCCAATTCATAAGGGTAATGGGAATAGTTGATAGAATCATTTTTTGATTCTTGGTATAAGTATTCCTCTTTCTTGGACATATCAGTTATTTTGAGTGAGTGAAAAATCTGACTAAAATCCATATTACCTATAAACACAAAATCCCTCCCAAAAGTAAAATATACGAAAAAAATAGTAAATAAAATGATATACATTAAATATATAAATCTTTACAATATAATCAATACCATTAAAACAATTATATCAGATTGAAAGGTAAATAAGTAGATAAAATTAAGGAGGAGATAGTATGCAAGAAAATATTAATAAGCTTCTGTCAGAGTTGACATTAGAAGAAAAAGCTTCTTTATGTTCAGGCAAGGATTTTTGGACTACTGAGCCAATTGAAAGGTTAGATATCCCTTCAATCATGGTTACTGATGGACCTCATGGATTAAGAAAACAAGCAGGTGAATCAGACCATCTTGGAGTTAATACCTCAGTACCATCAACTTGTTTTCCTTCTGGTGTAGGGTTAGCATCATCATGGGATAGAGATTTAGTAGAAAAAGTTGGTGTAGCATTAGGTGAAGAAGCACAATCAGAAAATGTATCAGTTCTATTAGGTCCAGCATTAAATATTAAGCGTTCACCTCTATGTGGTAGGAATTTTGAGTATTTTTCAGAAGACCCCTATTTATCAACTCAAATAGCTAAACATCATATATTAGGTGTTCAAAGTCAAGGAGTAGGAACATCTATAAAACATTTTGCAGCAAACAATCAAGAATACAAAAGAATGAGCGTTGATACTTTAGTTGATGAAAGAACTTTAAGAGAAATATATCTTGCGAGTTTTGAAGCTGCCATCAAAGAAGCAAAACCATGGACGGTCATGTGTGCCTATAATAAATTAAACGGAACTTATTGTGCTGACAACTACAAACTTCTGACTGAAGTTCTTAGAGATGACTGGGGTTATAAAGGTTTGGTAATCTCAGATTGGGGAGCAGAAGATGATAGAGTAGAGGGAATCAAAGCAGGTATGGATATAGAAATGCCGGGTAATGGAGGATTCAATGATAAAAAAATTGTTCAAGCAGTCAAAAATGGTACTCTAGATGAAAAAGCTCTAGATAAAGTTGTAAGAAGAATATTGGAACTAGTTTTTAAAGGAATAAAGAATGCAAGGGATATGAATTATGATAAAAAAGAACATGATTCATTAGCTAGGAAAGTAGCATCAGAATGTATGGTACTTCTTAAAAATAATGATAAAGTACTTCCATTGAGTAAAGATAAAGAAGTTGCTGTAGTTGGTGAATTAGCAAATAATCCAAGATATCAAGGTGGCGGAAGTTCACATATAAATCCTACATTTTTACACAATGCATTAGAAGAAATGGAAAAGCTGGGTACAGTAAGTTTTGCTAAAGGATATGATGTTAATGTTGATGAACCTAGCAAAGAATTAGAAAATGAAGCAATAAGCTTAGCAAAAGAAAATGAAGCAGTTGTAGTATTTGTAGGACTTCCTGATAGATATGAATCAGAAGGATACGATAGAAGACATATGCAAATGCCTGAAAACCAAGTTCATCTAATTGAAGAACTAAGTAAAGCTAATGAGAATATAGTAGTAGTATTGTCTAATGGTTCTCCTATAGAAATGCCTTGGATAAATAGTGTAAAAGCAGTATTAGAAGGATATCTAGGAGGGCAGGCAGGGGGAGGAGCTGTCGCTGATATTTTGTATGGCAAGATTAATCCATCAGGTAAATTAGCTGAAACATTTCCAATTAGGTTAAATCATAATCCATCATCATTGAATTATCCAGGAAAAGAAAACAAAGTTTGCTATAACGAAGGATTGTTTGTAGGATACAGATATTATGATGCCAAAGATATGGATACTCTATTTCCATTTGGACATGGGCTAAGTTATACTACTTTTGAATATACTGATATTGAAGTAAATAAGAATGAAATACAAGATTCAGAAAATGTGGAAGTTACTATAAAAGTTAAAAATACTGGGGATGTAGCAGGAAAAGAAGTTATTCAATTATATGTAAGAGATATTGAATCATCAGTTATAAGACCAGTAAAAGAGTTAAAGGAATTTGCTAAGGTAGAATTAGTACCAGGTGAAGAAAAGAAAGTGAAATTTATATTGAATAAACGTTCTTTTGCTTATTATAACGTAGATATTAAAGACTGGCATGTGGAAACAGGTGAATTTCAAATATTAGTAGGTTCTTCAGTAGTCAATTTACCTCTGAAAACAAATATTAAAGTTAATTCAACTAGAAAAATTAAACAAATATTTGATAGAAGCTCAACATTTGTAGATATAGCAGAGCATCCTGTAGGGGCAATGATAGTAAAACAAATTACTGAGAATATGAAACAAATGTTTAATGATACAGATATATTTAATGAAAGTGCAATAGAGGAGATGGCGGCAACTAATACTCTAAAATCACTTATAACATTTGGTGCCATGAACGAAGAAGAATTACAGAATCTAATTAATCAATTAAATGCTTAGTATTGATATAAAATGCAGGTCGGTCGTTAGGATCGGCTTGTTTTTTTGTTTGAAATAATAATCAATAACAAGTATAATCATATTATATAATTGCAAGATTTCTAGTTAGAAGAATCTCATTTAAATACATATACAAATATAATAAATATTTATTCTTACAGGAGGTATTTATGAAACAAGCAAAAATTATAATAAGTTCAAGCTTAGACCCATGGAAGAATCTATCTATTGAAGAATATTTGGTTAAGAATCTTGACGAAGATCAATGTGTTTTATATTTATGGAAAAATGACAAGACTGTAGTTATAGGTAAAAATCAAAATCCATGGAGAGAATGTAATATATCACTATTAGAAGACGAAGGAGTCAAATTATCAAGAAGGATAACTGGCGGAGGAGCTGTTTATCACGGACTAGGAAATCTTAATTTCTCATTTGTAATGAATAAGTCTGATTATGACTTGGAAAGACAACTAAAAGTAATATTGAATATGTGTGGAAAGTTAGGTATCCATGGTAAGCTTACTGGTCGTAATGATTTAACTGTAGATGATAAGAAATTCTCTGGTAATGCATTTTATCACGGCAAGAGGGTTTCGTTGCATCATGGTACTCTACTTATTAATGAAAACATGAGTAATCTAGCAAGATATCTAAATGTTTCTAAAGAAAAAATAAGTTCAAAGGGTGTAAAATCAGTTAAGTCAAGAGTTACTAACTTAGCAAGTTTCTATGAAGGTCTAAGTACTGAGATTGTTAGTGATATGTGTATTAAAAGTTTTGCTGATGAATATGTACATGGAAGTGATGGCATAATTATTGAGAAAGATCCTGAGTGGTTTAATAATGAAGATATTAATAAATTATATGAAAAAAATGCTTCATGGGATTGGAGATATGGGAAAGCAGCCAAATTCCAAGTGCTATTGGAAACCAGATTTAATTGGGGAGAAATACAGATTCATATTAATACTAAAAATGCTATAATAGATGAAGTGGCCATATATTCAGACTGTCTAGATCAAGATTTTATTGGAGTGTTACCTGATATGTTTATACAAGAGAAATACAATTCATTAAACATAGCAGAGAAGTTAAAAAATAATAAGTTATCCCAAGGAAGACAAAAAATGTTGGAAGATATTGCTGATTGGATAGAAAACAAGAAGTTTTAGTAATAAATAAGAAGTATAAGGATGATATCGTATGGTAGAAAAATATTTGACTATATATGAAGATAATGAAGCTGAATTAGTAGAGAAAAAATCTCGGTTCATAGCTACAATAAAACATGTAGAAACAGAGGAAGAAATAAAAGATTTTTTAGAGGGGATACGTAAAAAATATTGGAATGCAACTCATAATGTATTTGCTTACACTATAGGACTTAAACAGCCTTTAGAACGATGTAGCGATGATGGGGAGCCAAGTGGTACTGCTGGTATGCCTATTTTAGAAGTAATAAGAGGTAGCAAATTACATAATGTAATAGTTGTTGTGACTAGATATTTCGGAGGAACGTTACTTGGTACAGGTGGGCTTGTAAGAGCTTATGGCGGCTGTGCTAAACTGGGGATAGAATCATCCAATGTTGAAGAGAATATATTATATTATTTAATGGATGTTAAAGTAGATTATACTTTATCAGGTAAAGTACAATATGAAATATTACAGAATAATTATATCATCTATGATACTCAGTATGTGGATCAAGTTTGTTACTCAGTATTAGTGGAATATAACAAGAAGGAATCATTTGTGAATAAAATGGTTGATATAACTAGTGGAGCAGCTGTTATTGATGATAAAGGAATACATTACGGAACAGGTACTAATGATAAAATGAGATTAACAAAAATAGGAATGATAGGAAAATAAATAGCATTAAAAAATGCAAATATTAATATATAAATAAATCCAGTGTTTAAAAGGATTATTTATCAAGATATTGAATATATTTAGTAAGGTGTAATATTGTTAACTTTACTTTTACCTTTAGTTTATTAGAGTAAGGTATAAGAATACCTTTAGTTTATTAGAGTAAGGTATAAGAATCTTTATAGAGTAAAAAAATAGAAATAAGATATGTTTTTAATTCTATTAATTTTTTAGTAGTAACTAGTTAATAATAATACACATTATATATTAAAGTACTATAATATTAATTTACCAAAAGGAGTGAAAATTAAAAATGACAAAAAAATTAGAAATGTATAAGTGCTTAAATTGTGGAAATATTGTTGAGATCTTTGTAGGAAATGGAGCACCAATAGTATGTTGTGGTGAAAGAATGCAATTATTAAAAGAGCAGACAGCTGACACTTCTAAAGAGAAACATGTCCCATTTATTGAAGAGATAGAGAATGGTTATAAAGTTAGAATTGGAGAAAATCAAGCTCATCCTATGACTGAAGAACACCATATAATGTGGATAGAATTAGTTGCAGACTCACATATATATAGAAAAGAACTAACCCCAGATGATGAACCAGAAGCTACATTTATAGTGGAAAAAACAGAGAATGTCTTTGCAAGAGAATATTGTAATATTCATGGACTATGGAGAAAAAACTAAATATAAGTAATGTTAAATATGGAGGAATCATAATGAAATCATTAAAAGGAACAAAAACAGCAGAAAATTTGTTAAAAGCTTTCGCTGGAGAATCACAAGCAAGAAATAGATATACTTTCTATGCATCAATTGCTAAAAAAGAAGGTTATGTTCAAATATCTAATATTTTCTATGAAACAGCAGATAATGAAAAAGAACATGCAAAGAGATTTTTCAAATTTCTGAAACAAGATTATAAACATGAGGCAATAGAAATAACTGCAGGCTTTCCTATTACTCTAGGAGACACGAAAGATAATCTTTTAGCTGCTGCAAATGGAGAAAATGAAGAATGGTCTGATTTATACCCAGCTTTTGCAGAAGTTGCAAGAGAAGAAGGATTTGAGCATATAGCAGTTGTATTTGAAAAGATTGGTTCTGTTGAGAAACATCATGAAGAGAGATATAGAAAATTATTAAGCAATATAGAAAATGGTAGTGTATTCAAAAAAGAGCAAAAAACTTTATGGAAATGCGGTAATTGTGGTTATATCCATGAAGGAGATACTGCTCCGGAGGTATGTCCAGCATGTGCACATCCACAATCATATTTTGAACTTTTATGTGATAATTTTTAATATGAATATATAGTTTTGGTAATAATTGGGGCTTGCCAATGTATCTTATTGATATCTTAATTGATATTTAACTAAAATGTATTAGGATAAGCCCCTTCTCAATTAGGCTATGAATATTTTAAAATAGAAGTTAAGGACTTTCCATCTAAATTTTTCATTTCCAAATTTAATATTTTAGCTATGGTTGGTGCTATATCAACTAGTGTAGCGTGTGGCAAATAAATATTTTTAATGGTATTACCTTTTGCAAAAAAAAGTGTTCTCATATTAGGATGAGTAGGTAAAAATCCATGATCAGCTATATGTGGCCTTGTTAATCTGGTTCTAGGAATTATCAATTGATTACAGATGTGATTATTAAAAACGTATCCATCCTTAGCTTCTAGAACAAACTGAAAACTATTATCTAGCTGGAATAATCTATTTGTTTCTTCGCTAGTATATACGTTTTTAATTCCACTTTCTGGATTGGATTGTAATTCTAATAATTGAGCATAAACCTTTTTGTATAATTGTTTATCTTCTTTAGGTTTAATACATATCTGTGCAGAACCACCACATGCGTTACAGAATGCTTTCCAAGTTATAATTCTATTTTTATCATCTGTTATTATTAGTTTTTTTTCTTTAAAAAAAGAATTTATACATATATAATTCTTATAATTATTCATACCATGATCACCTAATATTATGAAGTCGGTTTGATTATATATACTAGCTTTTTTAGTGGAGTTAATAAGTCGTTCTATACGAGAATCCATATTATTTAATATACTTTGTATTTTAGTTGATCTAGTACCAACTCTATGAATAGTGTAATCCAGCTGGGTAAAATGAATGAATAATAAATTTGGTTGTTTTTTTAAGATTAGATAGTTAGAAACATAATCAGCTATATTATCTAAGGTGGGTTGAACTAAACAACTTAATTTTACATTCTTTAATGCAGGAATAATAAGATTTTTACTACTGTTTTTTATATAATTACTTATAAAACAACCAGGTTCTATAGGCCATAATTCAGGCATGTTATATGTTATAGAAGCACCAGCCATTACTGGCCATAATATAGAAGCACATGTATATTCCTGTTTCATCGCATAGTTAAAAATAGTTGGAACTTTTATGGATTTTTCATACCAATACCATTCAGGATTTTTATATCTTTCTGGCTGACATTTTTTATTAGATACAATACCATGTTTATTAGGATATGTACCAGTTATTATGGAAGTGTGACAAGGATATGTTAAGCTGGGATATATACTATACATATTTCTGACATAAGAACCTTCAGAGATGAATGATTTAAAAGTGGGTAAGTCTTTTATATAATTAAAATCGAGAGCATTTAATGCATCGATACTAATGACTATAATGTACTTATTATATTTATTCATTGTGTTACTCCTATTTTGGTATTATATTATACAACTATGCTCATTTTTGTAAATTTGTGTTAATTATATAGGTTATAAATAGTATATCCATATTAGTAATGTTTATAGATAATATAAATAATTCTTGACAATGGATATATATCATTATATAATTTTATGAGAAATCTGTTTCAGGAAGGAAGGTTGTTTTATGATAGTTAAATTACATATCACATCTGATAAAACAGTAAATACCCAATTACAATCTAAGAAATATAAAACAACCTGTGTTAGTAATAAATAATAGTTAAATACTATTAGCGAATCTTATATAATTATAGTTACTTGTCACAGGTATATATAACTGTGGCTATTATTATACCTTTATAAGAAAGGTATAATTACGTGTATGTAATATTGATTTGTCAATTAGTACATCTATAATATTACGACTATAATTATGCATAACTTGTATAAATATATAGCCATGGAACGTAAGTTACGTTAACATGGCTTTTTATATTGTAGAAAAGGTTGGTTTCAAACATATGATCTTCATCTGAATTATTCAATTACAAAAAACTAATACAGACAAAAGGAGAACTAGAATTATGCAGAGGTTAATAAAATTATTAGAACCATATCGAGGATTAAAAAGAGAAATATATATTATTTTTATTGCAAAAACTGTAAATGCAATGGGTGCTTTTGTTTTTCCATTTCTAACATTACTGTTAAATGATAAAATAGGTTTATCGGAAGGTGAAACAGGAACTTTCATAGCGATAAGCGGGTTGTTATTTATACCATCAAGTTTAATTGGTGGAAAACTATCAGATGTTATAGGTAGAAAGAAACTTATAGTTGTTTTTGAGACATTAGGTATACTATGCTATGGTTCTTGTTGCTTTATACAACCTACTATGTTAATGGCTTATTTGCTATTATTGTCTGGAGTATTATTTGGTATAGCTGGACCAGCTCATGATGCAATGACTGCTGATTTAACTACTCCTGAAGAGAGAGAAGGGGCATATTCACTTAATTATTTAGGGTTTAATTTTGGTTATGCAATAGCAATGCTTTTTGCTGGAACTTTATTTGAATATCATCTTAAATTATTTTTTCTATTAGATGTTGTAACTGGTTTAATTGGAATTACACTTATAGGATTATTTGTTAGTGAGACTCTAAATAACAGTTGTGAAGAGATATCTCAAGAACGTGAACTAGAAAAGAAAGAAGAAGGCTCCATACTAGATGTGTTATTCTCTAGACCAATACTTATTGCATTTGCATTAGCTCTTTTTGGTTATAGATTCGTGTATTCTCAATGGTCCTTTATGTTGCCATTACATGCAAAAGATAATTTTCCAACTGATGGAGCAGCTTTGTATGGTGCTTTAGGAAGTTTTAATGCAGTTATTGTTGTTGTATTAACACCTGTACTGACTTCATTATTTAGTAAAAAAACAAATGTAAAAAGAGTATTTTATGCAGGCATATTATTTACAATAGGATTTGGTATGTTAGGATTTATTTCAACAAAAGTAGCATTCTTCACTTCGGTATTTATATTTACTGTTGGAGAAATACTTGAAGCTATAAGTGTAATGCCGTTTATTATGAACCATACTCCTGCTAGTCATAGAGGAAGGATGAGTTCAGTTTTACCTATTATCATGGGAGCAGGTTTTAGTGTAGGACCACTAATAATGGGACATGTCCTTGAAGCAACGAGTTTTTCTATTGCTTGGAAGATATGTGCTTTGATTGTAGGTGTATCGACATTGTGGATGATTAGAATCAATAAGAATGAGAGTAAAAGTAGAGTAGATGAAGAAGAAGCTGTTTGCTAATTAATTATAGAAATATTAAATAAATAAAAAATGCAAAGGGTGATTAATATATTCTTTGCATTTTTTGTTGAGATATTGTTAACCTCTACATTTTTATAGTTGACAATAGGAGTTAACAAATGTATAATACAATTAATCAAATTAACGAGGAGATAAAATTATGAAATTACAACTTAGAGAAATGATTATGATTGGTATTTTTGCAGCGTTAATGGTAGTTGGAGCTAAGTTAAGTATACCTACACCTTTTGGTGTGCCTTTAACATTCCAACTGTTTTTCAGTATTTATGCAGGTCTTTTATTAGGTGCAAAAGCAGGGTTTTTATCTCAATTAATATACATACTCTTAGGTCTTGTAGGACTTCCAGTATTTACTATGGGAGGGGGAATAGCTTATATTTTCAATCCTACTTTTGGATATATTATAGGATTTGCTGTAGCTCCATTGATTGTAGGTATCTTATTGAATAACAAAAAAGAAATTTATTTTCTTAAAGTTTTAGGTGTATCTATTGTTGGATTTACCGCTATTTATATCATTGGTAATATGTATCTTTATTTTATAAAAGATTTATATCTTAATAAACCAGCTTCTCTAGTCGGTATATTTAAATCAATGTTACCTTTTATGATAAAAGATTTTATACTAGTTATTATAGCTGCTTATTCTTCAACCATTATAATTCCTATCTTAAGAAAATCTGGAGTTATGAATGGAGTCTGTAAAAACAATATTTAAATCGTTAATTTCAAGATTAATGGATAATAGTATATTTAAATTAAGGAATACAGTGAGGATAAATGATAAAAGCTAGTGATAGCTTTTATTTTTATATTAATATATGGTAGCTATTATTGATAACATATAGTACAATATATTTAACATAAATTAGGAGGTTATATATGATGAAAAAGTTAATTTTAAATAATGGTGTGGAAATTCCACAGTTAGGATTTGGCACATTTCGTGCCAAAGATGAAGAAGCTTACCAAAATGTAAAATATGCTCTTGAAAATGGCTATCGTCATATTGATACTGCAGCAGCTTATGGTAATGAAGAAAGTGTTGGAAGAGCTATCAAAGATAGTGGAATAGATAGAAGCGAGATT
Source organism: Vallitalea maricola (assembly GCF_036985595.1). Lineage (NCBI taxonomy): Bacteria > Bacillati > Bacillota > Clostridia > Lachnospirales > Vallitaleaceae > Vallitalea > Vallitalea maricola. The sequence continues at coordinate 20,228 of NZ_BTPU01000044.1, forward strand.
TTTGTTACAACAAAACTTTGGAATGATGATCAAGGTTATGAAGAAACTAAAGCGGCTTTTACAGATTCTTTAGATAAATTACAACTTGATTATGTTGATTTATATCTTATACATTGGCCAAAAGGCTATGATAAAGCTCGTGCTTCATGGCTTGCTATGGAAGAGTTATATGAAGAAGGTAAGATTCGTGCTATAGGTGTTTCTAATTTCAATATTCATCATTTGGATGATTTAATAAAAACAGCTAGAATTATACCATCAGTAAACCAAGTTGAATGTCATATAGGTTTACAAAATCGAGTTCTTCAAGATTACTGCAAGAAATTTGGTATTTATCTAGAAGCTTATGCACCTTTAATGAGTAGTAATATTGGCGAATTATTAAATAATGAAAAAATGATTAATATTGCTAAGAAATATAATAAGACCGTTCCTCAAATAGCTATTAAATTCTTACTTGAGAGAAATATAATCCCATTACCAAAATCTTCAACACCAGAGCGTATTGTGGCTAATAAAGATGTATATGATTTTTCACTTAATAAGGAAGATATGGATACTATAGCTACATTGAACAATGGAAGGAAAATATTCCCAGAACCAGATAATATTAATTTTTAAATATCATTGTATATGAGTAAATTTAAAATTTGATAATTAAAGTTGTATTGAGAAAATAATAATATGACCTATAGATAACATTTTATTATAAAACTGGTTATCTATAGGTTTTATTTGTACGCTATAGGAAAGTCTTACTATTAACACGAGTAGTTAATTTTCTTCTGTTGATTATTTTGATATTGTAATATAACAAATCACTTTTATTAATTTTTTGTGAAAGACTAGAATAGAATATAATAAAGATTTTATAAGAAGTGTGATGGAGATTTATGAATAGAACACGTCTTAATACAAAACTGTTAATAAAGGTTATTGGTGTATTGCTAATTATATTAGCAGTAATGATGCTTAGTAATATGTTAATTGAAAAAACAATTGCTACATTGTCCGTAAGTAAAAAACAATTGCCTATCTATTGTGTTGATACAGAAGAAAAGAAGGTTGCAATAAGTTTTGATGCTGCATGGGGAAATGATGATACTGATGATTTATTAGAGATACTAAAAGAATATAACATTAAAACGACATTTTTCTTAGTTGGTATGTGGGTGGAGAAATATCCAGATGATGTTAAAAGGATATTAGATGCTGGTCATGATATTGGAAATCATTCAAATACTCATCCTCATATGACTCAATTATCAAAAGAAGGTATCAAAGACGAACTTATGAAAGCCCATGAAAAGGTTAAGAATTTGACAGGATATGAAATGGAATTGTTTAGACCACCTTTTGGAGATTATGATGATAAGTTGGTGGAGACAGCTAGAGAGTGTGCGTATTATACTATTCAATGGGATGTTGAATCTCTAGTTATAAAATGACAAACTCTACAAGCCCCTATTTTACTAGCTTTTCCACTCAATCTTGATAGCTCCATTTGTAATAAAAATCTTATTTATGAATCGCTTAGCTATATTTTTTTGTTCTACTAGAGTGAGTTCGTCCCAACGATTGACATCCTTGGTTGCATCTAATATCTGTTCTGAACTTAGAGTATCGTTCACGATGTATTGTTTCATCTCTTCTAGTATTCCCTTTTTCTCAGAATCTAATTGTTCTATTTTATTATTGATATAATCTGATATCACTGTACTACCTTGTGCTAGTTGATTAATTAGGTTGTCTATCTGTTTATCAATATCTATAACCTGTAATTTTAATTGATTAAGTTCATAACTAACTTTTTTGGGAGTATCTTGCTTAACAGCTTCTAAAGTTGATAGCTGCTTAATTAACTCTTTTTGTACGTAGTCTTCAATTTCATCAACATAATGAGTTGGATGTTCCCCGGTACATATTTTATAATTGGTTTTTCCTGAGCATGAGAGATATTTATAGTTTTTGAATGTCTTAACAGTCATAGCATAATTACAATACCCACATTTTACTAGACCACTCAACCAAGTATATTTACCTTTTCCAGTATTCTTAACCTGCTTATTCTTATCAAGCCTATATTGACATGCTAACCAAGTATGGCTGCTAATAAAACCTTCATGTAAGCCGATAGATAACACATGGTCTTTAAAATCAGTATATTTGGCAGCGTTACGATCCCTCTTACCGTATAGATAACAGCCATTAGTACCAATAAATTCAGATATATCATTACTGATTTTACAACCTTTATTTTGATAATAAGAATAAATATCAGCATCAGCCATGACATAAACAGGGTTACGGAGTATTCTCTGGATTTTCTGTCCGTCCCAGTTAACACCATTAGGGGATTTATGACCTTCTTGATTCAATAATGCTGAAAGTTTACCTAGTGATATATCGGTGGTAGAGTAGAGGTCAAACATCTTAATCAAAACATTATGTTCCTCTGGATTAGGTTGTAGCATTGAAGTCTTAACACCATCTATAGCAATCTTTTCTTTTATACATCCATAAGGGGTTTTACCACCCATAAAAAAACCTTTCTTTCCTCGGGCATAGTAATTGTCCTTAATACGTCTCTGGATAGTCTCACGTTCTAATTGCGCGAATACCATAGTAATATTAAGCATAGCATTACCCATAGGAGTACTAGTATCAAATTTCTCAGTAGCACTAGTGAACTCCACATGATTTTTCTTGAATAGTTCAATTATCTTAGCAAAGTCTAAGATAGAACGACTGATACGGTCTAATTTGTAAACAATCACTTTGGAGATATCTTCACGCTTGATATCTTTTAGCATCTGTTCAAATTGGGGGCGGTTAGTGTTGCTGCCACTGAAACCTCTATCGCTATACACCTTGTATTTTTCTGTAGTAAATTCTTTTTTACAGAAATCTATTTGACTTTCTATGGAAATACTGTCTTTTTTATCTATGGATTGACGAGCGTATATTGCTATCATTGGGTATCACCTCTTAATTTGTTAGTTATATTATAAGTGAAAAATTAGATTTTAACAAGTAAAGTGATTTAAGAATACTTAACTTAAAATAAGATATTTTGATGTGTTAATTAGTAAGAAAATAAAATAGAGAGTGACAATAATCTTGCCATTCTCTTTTAAAGACGTTTCAAATTTCTTATTATGAAATATAATGATTGAGTGAAAAATATTATACTAACAATGGTTAACAGAATAATTAGTTTTTCATTTAAATCACTATTGTTTTTCATGAATGAGAAATCAAAATATAAAGTAAAGAAATTTATTATTATACTCAAAATACTAAATATTAAAGATATTACGATTGCTGCAAAGTATTTATTTAAATAATGGTGTTCTTTAAGTCTGTTAATTTTTTGATTTGAAAATGTACTAATTAATATACTTGTGGCAGTAAACAAAAAACCAGATATTATAGCATTAAAATTTATTAAATTTAATTTACTTGAGCTAGAATATTGAATCAAATTATTTTTTAATACTACAAATACAAAAATAAAAGAAATTATGAGCAGAACTATATTTTGCCAATAATAACGTATTATTTTAGGTTTGTTGTTCAAATTAATCACCTCACATGATTTAATAAAACCCTTCTGATTTTCATATATTTCTCATGCATTTTAAGTCTAACTTCATCATCCCAATATGAAACATTTGCAATATCAATTGTAACTTTTGAAATGAATTTATTATCAAGGAAATTATATTTTGTCATATCTTCATCTTCATTCCTACAACATGCAATCAGTTCATCCGACATACCATTTTTCTTCAAAGAATAAGATTTGGTTTTATTAAATATTTTTTTTAAGATATTTTTGTCATTTAAAATATTCTTGCTTCTTTTACCTTTTAATGTAAATTCATAGTCAATAGATTTTAGTTCTGAGATTTCTTCAAATTCTTTTTCACTAAGACCTAATGCATCGAGGTCAAGTAAGTTATCTGGTGGTAATGAAATTTTATATGTTATACTATTTACTATATCCTTTTTTATTATTAAATCAATTCCATTTTTAGCTATTATTGGAGTTACATCAATAATATAATCTGGATCTGTCATTTTTCTAGATAACAAACTTAATTTTCTTATATCTGGTGCAGATTGAGACTTCATAAATGCTAGTGTAATAGTTGGGTTATTATTATTGTCTTCAAAAAACATATAAAAATATGTAAATACTTCAAAAAATTCATCATCAGCTTTTGTTATTTTAGTTGATTTTAGAGTTGTTATTTTACGTTTTTGAAAGTCAATAATATCCTTTTTCTTCCCGAGTTTACCGAAAAAATAATTAATTTTATTATCAATTGCAGGTGATGAAGTATTATTAATACTATTTATATTCTTTCCCCATTTAATTAATTCTAATGAATATGTTTGATCGGTATCTCCAAATTGAAAAGTATTATTATTCATTTCATTATTAAGTATATTAATAAATTCATCTTTGAAATAACTTGTACTGATTGCTGTTGTTAATGGAGTTCCATCAGGTTTAATTTTATGGGTATCCTTTGAAAAATGTAGTTGGTAAAAATAAATTGTTTTTGTTTTAATTGCCATAATGACATCTCCTTTATATTATAATATTTTATAGTTGGTTTGTAAATAGCAAACGAACATTTGTTCGTAATTAAAATAAGGATTATAATAAATCCGTGAAATCAAATGTTAATTGTTTGCATTCATCAAAATAATCAAGTAATAGATCTGTTGTAATTTTTCTTTCACAAGTTTTTCTATCATTAAAATTAAGATTAAATTTAGGACTATTTAGCAAATCTATTATTTCTTCTATAACATCAATAAATTCATCATTATCATCTAAGACTGATAACATTTCAGTACAATATTTAATCATACCATTACTATTAAATGGTGGTATCTTAAATCCTGCAACTTTAACTCTGAATAACATTAGAATATGATATCTATATCTCCACATATTATCTTCAATCATATTGTCATTAAATAAATTTTCAAGTTTTATGTAGGTTAATGAACTAACGTAATAAGGTTCTAATTTATGATTAATATCAAAGATAGTATGTCCCATTTCTTTCTTTAGTTTCCCATAATAACCTGTAACAAGATGTGGTTTATTAAGAAACATTGAAGAAAAAACTTTAATTTGAGTTTCAATATTTACTATTCTAAAGTTTTGAATATCACAATTTTTATATTGATTTGTTCGTCTTTCATAATATAATTTATTTTCATCTTCATACAATGCTTTATAAAATGTTTCAAGATTTTTTTGGAAGTCAGTTAATGCTTCTAGTTGTTCAACTTCTACAGCAGTTTGGTTATTTGTAGCTCTTGTTATTTGACTTTTTATTTCTGGATTATCAGTAATTATTATTTTTAATGGGACGTTAACCTTCTCAATACCTTTAATCAATCTGTTTTCATATAAAACATGACTCGTTTGACATCCATTCACTATTTGATAGTTAGTAATAGTTAAATCATCACCTGCACCTGATATTTGTTCTGCAACAACTGTTACACCATTATTTAAGATACTAAAAAATTCAAATTTCCCGTTTGAAATAGTTGTATTAATATCATTATTTACAGGGTTATCTTCTTTTTCTAAATAGTCCCTTATGTTATCCTCAAATACAGATTTCATTTTATCTGTGTCATCTATAATAATTTTTTTAAATTCTTCAAATGGTAGCATACCAGAATATGATACTTTTACATCTGGAATAGTTGGCAAAATTACTTTTTTTTCAAAATGTATATCAGCAGTAACGGGTTCTTTTGTTTTTCTATACATTGATTGTAATATCTTAGCATCACATGGATTGAAAGTTATTGATTCAAATAGATTAGTACTATCTAATTCTTTTATATTGTTTTCTATAATATTCTTAAGATTAGCATCTTCAATCCATTTCCCAGTAGATACATAGTACAATTTACATAATGGGTTTCGTTCTTTCATATACTTAGAATTATTATATATAAAATCTTTCATTTCTATAAAAGTTTTCATTTCGTCAGTTTCAAATATATTAGCTTGATTAGAAAAGAAACTTTTAACCCATCTAAAAAAACCATCTATTTTAGTTCCACTAAATTTTGAAGATGTTTTAGACTGAATAAAAACAAACTGAACGTTTAATATTCTGTTCATATCAATTAAATCCTGAATTTCATTTATTGATTCACATAATTTATTATTAATAATAATTCCAATTCCATCAATTCCTTGAGTTGCTCTACCAGTTAATGTGTTTTTTATATTAAAGCTTATTGAATCATATTCTTTATTAATAACACAATAATTTACAAATAATTCAAATTGGTCACTTTCTTTCATTCTTCTATAATTTTTACTAAGTGAAAACTCATTTAGAAAACTTTTGGTAATTGCATCCATGGTTCTTACCTCCTTTATTTTTACGTACTATAGGTATTTAATAATGTAATACCATTTAATCTTCTATAATATATTTTTTTCTCACATAATTTCTATATAAATTTTAATTTTACTAATTCTATTGGTATAGCCACCATAGAAGAAATCTGTTCTATCTTCATATCTTTAAATTCTATATCTTTTTCAAACCCATCTGGCAAGAGTAGGTTAGCTGCGAAATAATTAGCTTGATATTCAAATTTATCTCTTGAATAGTATGTATTCTTTTCTAAGTAAGCCATATTAAGATTATCATGTAGTAAAGCGTGTCCTAATTCATGAGCTATAATTACACGTTGATCATAATAATCTAAGTTATTATTAACAAGAATAAATTTAAAACCATTTTGATTGATATATAGTCCATTATTATTACCTAAGTAATCATAGATAATGGTTATACCTAAGTAATTGGCTAATTCAGTTGGTTCATTAGAACCAAATTTATCTAGTAACTTAGCTATCTCAATTTTTATCCAATTCATGATTGTCACTTTCTAGTAGTATTTTTTTGTTTACTAAAAATTATTGTATTAGTTATTCTATATTCCCTTTAAGCTGTTATATAAGTTTATTAACTCTTCTAATGACATATCTACAATTGGTTCATACATAAAAGAATTAATATGAATGTTTTCAGATGTAATAATTAACACCCTTTCAATAATTTCTTCAATTTTAATATCTTCAGGATTATCCTTGTTAAAATTAATCATATTTCTCAAATTTCTTGTTTGATCACGTGTAATCCCATTTACTAATTCATTATTATTTATTCTATTTATCATGTATTTTTCCGCCATATGCCTAATGGCAATGGATAAAACAATTTTGTTCTCAATATTTATAGAGTTTGTCTCATGATTAACTATCTGCTCAGCAACTTCACTTAATAGAATTACTACTTTTTTACTACTATTCTGAGTAAAATTTTCTATTTTACGTTCCCATATTGTGTTGTACCAGATAAATAGGTCTTGTACCAAAATATCTTCTGTAGCTTTAACTTCACCTGAGCTTACTTGTTTATAGTGCAATAAATTAGTAAGGTTTTTATATATAATATTGTCGGTTCCTTTAATATATTCACTTATATTTCTGACAAATGCAATTGAAGAAAGAAAAATTTTATCGTTGTTGTAAACACTATTTCTCCAGTTTGCAAAAACATTTTTAGTATATTGACCATGCTCTAATGTTATAGCCACTTCATTTTTGTTAACAAAATTAGATGAGGGCTGAATGCCTATTCGTGATGACACAGTTCTATAAAAATCAAAATTATGGGTAAGTATGATTGGAAAAAATATTTCATTATCAACTATTTCTTTAATATACTCAATGATTGCATATTTGTTTCTATAGTCAAATGAATCTGCTAAATCATCAATAATTAAAAAAGTATCCTTATTTAACTCTTTTCGAGCTTGAATTTCAAATATAACATTTAATAAGTATAATGCTTTTTTTTCACCATTACTTAAGTGACGTAGTAAATTTTCTTCTTCAACCTCGGTTTCCTCACCCCTATCTTCATATTTAAAAGCAATCGCTGGCAACTCACTTTTTAATATAACATCATCTTTGTTTGTTACCATAAGTTTGAATGGCATATTTGAAAATCTTTCATTAAATTGAGTTACTACTTTGTTCCACGTTGTGGATTGTTCATTAGCTAATTTAACTATATCAGTAAGCTTTTTTCTATTATTTTGATAATTAATAATTGCTTCCTTCATTAATGGTAATTCATTAAAAAGATAAGATATCCATAACTTTCTCTTAAAATTAGGTAAGTCCAATAATTCTGGAATTATTTCTCTATTGTTTAATATTATGTCACGTAATTCCTTTGTTCCTGTTTTTGCAGACAGTAGCTTGTCTATTTTATCAAATTCTTCGGATAATTCTTCGTCTAATATTCTTTTCTTTTCATCATCTATTATCTTTTTATATTCTTTTTCACCAATTGCATTACCAGTATTCGCAAATATAACTTGATGTTTGGCTTTGAAGAAACCATCTTTTTTTAGAATTCTTAAAACATCTTCTGCATTATTATGATTAAATGATTTTTTGAAGACACTAGAATTGGTTAATAACTTTTCGTATTGTTCTATATATGCTTGAAGTTGTTTTTGAACTTCATTATTCAATAAGATTTTTTCAGAATCAGGAGTAATTATCTTACTGTACTTAATATCAATTTTATTGATATGGGAGTCTTTATTATCAATGTAGATTTTTTCAATACAATCATAAATTTCTTTTTCAGGTAAGCCAAAATCTTTTAATAGTATATTTTCAGAATTTCGCTTACCTGATAATTTATTTATATTTTTAAACAAAATATCCATTTTAGCTTGTATATCTTTATGAATGTTTTCGTAATCTTTTTTCAAATCTTCATCTGCTAATAATATGCTTACATTATCAGATTTATAGTTATCTAAATATGGTTCAATTACAAGTACATCATCTTTGGTAATGTCTACTCCATTAGCATCATTGAATTTAACTTCTCTTATAGTATTACGAGAGGGGTAAAAACAATCTTTAGTTTCTTGTTCTAAATAAATATCTTTTATAGTATTTGCAAAGGATGTTTTCATTACTCCATTCGGTGCATAAATCAAATGAGCTTTTTTCCTTTCATTAAATGTAAAAGTATAAGTCAAGTTTGATATACCGTAGCAATTTTCTAAATTAATAAATATTTCTTTCATTTATATTCCTCCATTTAGGATAGTAATTTATATAATAACCTTTATTTATCACTTATTCTTTAAATTATTTATTAAAAATTCCATACAAAAAAGCAGCGAATAAAAACTATCCAACTACTCATTTAAAATGCCTTTTTCATAGTCGGCTAAGCGATATAAGATATTTTATTTTTTATTATCCTCATTCTGCCATATCTTTAGTAGTTCTTAACATCTTCTATCCGAACGAACGGAAATACATTGTTAGCTGATGTATAAAACGCCAATTGACAAACTTACTCTAATTAATATGTGCTAAAAATTGCTCAATACCTGATAACATATTTTTAACATCATTGTTATCATAATTAGAAAAATTCCCATGTGCTGCAGAATTCCCTATGTCTAACCATGCTTGTATCAATCTCCATTGAGGTTGAGTATATATTTGTATTTTTTTTAATTCATCATTTATTCTACTTGTTTTATATGTATCATCTATACCTTCTCTTCGAGCAATTCTTTTTAATGCATCTTCAACAACCACTCTACCTAATACCGCAGAAGCGTCTTTATGACTAGTCTCTAATAAGTGTTTAGCCTCTTCCAAAACTGAATCAAATATTTCTCCAGCTATTAAAAACTCTTGTCCAACTATATATCCATTTTCTAAATCATCTAATGCTCCCATTAAAACACCAGTTATTGCATCAACATCACTTGGTCTACTTACACCTACATTTAACTTTTTATCAAGCTCTACATAATGAATGCTATGCTCTCCAAAAGTAATCTTGATAATATTTCTTGCTTTAGTTAACCAAGCATTTAATTTTATCTTGTCACCTATAAAACTTCCGCCTATAGTACTACCCTGTTTTGTAGCAAGAACCTCTTTACTTTCTTGGATGATAGCTTTTATTCTATTGGAATAATTTATAATCCTTGGATTCATTGTTTTTCTCCTTTCAAAATACCACTACAAAGTTTTATATGTTAGCTAACGTTCCGTATTTCCGACGTATCTGAACTGGTGGACCCTCAGAGCCCTTCTTCGTAGGCGGTGCTTGCACCCAGTGAAGAGATGTGCGTAGCGAACGGAAATATATTGTTAGCTGAAGTCTACACGGAAACTATATTGCAGAATTTATTATTATTATCTTAGCAATCATTTCAATCAAAAGAATTTCCTTTCTTACTAAAGCTAGATTTTCATTAGTCGCCAGAAAAGGTATAGCCTTATCTTCATCAAAATCAGGATTTGAATGAACAATTGAACATCTTAATCTATATATTCTAGTAGTTAGGTTATCATAAAAAGCATTATCATTTTCAAAGTTTATCCCTATTAATCTCATGTCTGAATTACACTTTAATATTCTATCTTCAGTAAAATAACTAAGCCTATTTATTTCATCTAAATTTTCAGCCAATTCTTCTCTATCAATATATTGATTAAAGACACGTTTTAGCTTAATTTTATCAGTAAGATGCTTCTCATTTTCTTTCTTAACCAATTTTACAGCTTTATTCACATAATGATCTATCCTCAAGTGAAAATCAGGTTTAAGTAACATTTTCCTAATACCGCTTGACACTTGATAATATGCGCTTTTATCAAGAAAATATTCTATAATACTATAATAACACAAATATCTAAAAGGAATATAATTAACCTTCTCCGCATTTCTATAATATCCAATTAATTCAGGTATATAGTCTTTGTAACTAAATTCAATACTATTATTTGGTAATTCATGTCTTCTTGCCATACCACCTATAGGTCTTGTATAATAGTCATCTAAAGATATTGGTTCAAAGTGAATTCTGAAATTAGAACTAATATCAAATAATACAGAATCAGTTATACATCTAATATCCTCTGAAAAAATACTCTCATCATAAGTAGTAAAATTTGAAATTTTTACTATAGTTGCTCTGCTAGGTCTATATCTTCCGCCACGAATTGATGACATTAAAGTATACTCATCTTGTCCTTCTTCTATAACTTTAATTAATATATCTAAATTATTGTTTTTATAATTCATGTTAATGTTTAGATTCTTCTCAGGTGAAAGGGATCTATTAATCCTTGAAACACTTGTAACCTGTAAATATATATCCGTCTTCCAAATAAATCCCAAAAAATCATCTAATAATTCTAATTCATCGAAATCAAAATCTTTGTAAAAGTCCAAATGTGCTCTGCGTATTATTAATTCTGGTTTATTACTATTCTTACTGGATAAGATAATTCTATCATGAAGAGACTCATCATAATCTCCCGCCTCTCTAGCTACTTCAAATTTTTCACTTTCATTTAATCTACTAATTAATTCTTTCACTTTAAGACCTCCCAATCTATAGTGTATATTTCAGCTAGCTAAAGTATTGCCGACACTCAATTAATATACTTAAAAATCATTATTTGAATAAACAAACCATTTATACTATAAAAATATATGATTCAACAAAATATTCAGAAATCAACCCACGCAAAAAAGCAGTGGATAATACTATCCAACTGCTCACTAAAATGCCTTTTTCGTAGTCGTTTGAGCTATATAAGATTAGAATAAAATGTCTTATTTTTTATTATTTTCATTCATTTTTTCTGCCATATCTTTAGTAGTTCTTAACATCTTTAAAAGAACCTCTCTAGTTGGTTCATCCATTGGACCACCACTAAACATAAGTCCATCAGTTTTTTCAACTTCTTTAATTAAATCATTTATTTTCTGATCTATTTCTTTATTATGATTAATATTATTATCTGAACTATCTAAAGGAACAGGATTATTTGTTCTACCAAGTAAGTAATCTATATTTACATTAAAGTAATTTGCAAGTTTTTGAAGTGTCTCTTGATCTGGTTGTCTTCTACCTTGCTCATACATACCAATAGTACTAGGAGAAATATTTAAATAAGTGGCAAGGTTTTTTTGTGATAAATTTTTATTTAACCTAAGTAATTTTAATCTTTTAGAAAACATTATACTCCTCCTATTAAACTTATTATAATAATTATATCACACTTATTGTGTATAACAAGTGAATACACAATAAGTGTGGGAAAATAAAAAAAACATTTGACAATACACATTAAGTGTGATAGCATATGAATTGTATTACACATAATGTGTATGGGGGTGAGACTAATTATTAGATTAGTGGAGTTTAGAAAAAAACTTGATATCAGTCAAATTGAAATGGCTAAAAAGTTAGATGTTTCTTGTTCTTTTTACCAAAAAATTGAAAATGGAGATAGAAACCCAAGTTATAATTTTATTTCCAATTTTAAACGTACATTTAATATTAAATCTGTAGATGATATTTTTTTTGACTAATAATAACACGTTATGTGTATGGAGTGCAATTAAATTAATAATGTACAAACAGTACCTCATAAAATTCATTAGAAGGAGTTGGTTTTATGCCTTACAAAGTAGTTAATATTTATCCAGACATTTCACATGAAGAAAGAAAAGACGTGAAAAAGAGGTAGCTGAATATGTATATAAGGTATTAATGAGACATGATGAAAGAATTAAGAGAGAAAAGGAACTAGAACAAAAGAATTGTACCAAGTGAGGTTACATAATTTGGTTAACCACAAAATTAGCAAAGTAGTAAGCACTAGAAGTAGTGCTATAGGGGGTAGATGTAATGCCATACAAAATAATTAATGTACATCCAAAGTTAACTCCTGAAGAAAAAGAAAAAATAGATAGAGAAAATACCATTTTTGTATGCAAAGTTTTTAGAGAGCATGATGCAAGAATCAAAAAAGAAAAAGAACTAGCTAAAAAGAATGGTGCTAAATAGAAAAACTATCTATACAACATTCTATAGAAAGAAGGTGAGAAACATGGACAAGCCTGTAAAAGATTGTTCTAACTGTGCCAATAACACCAAAGAAAAGAATGGTTGTATTGCAATGAGTATGAGAATAGGAACTAATTGCTTTGCTTGGTGTGATAATCGGGAGCGTATACGTAGAATTGACGATATGATTAATTACTCTGGTGGCTATTTGGTTAGTCAGAATAATCGGCGATTGTTATCACAGAAGAGAAAGTTAGTACAAGCTATCAAAGAAGTTGAAAGGAGCCAGTCAGGATGAATGATATTAAAAGTATCGTGGATTATATTGTGTTTTTATTGATACGTGATGAATGGACAGAAGAACAAGTAGCGACAATCTTATCACAAGTAAAAGGAATAATGGCAGATACTGATAAACAACCTAAGTTTATAAAGTGTAAGGTATGTGGTTATAAGTACTGCCAAGAACAGGATAATTACTGTACATCCTGTGGGGTAAAATTATAATTATTTTTTTATTATAGTTCCACAGTGTTTACAAGCAGTTGTAGTTGAGCTATCAAAAGGTTTTCCGCAACAAGAACATTTAGATATCATTATGGAATTACACCATCTACAAAATTTTATTGGATCTTTGCAATCAGTTATATATGTACAATTTGGATTACTACATATTCGAACCATAATAAGACCTCCCTTCATATGAATTATAACTAATAAGGGAGTATAAGACAATTCAAATAATAATATTTGCATATATCAAATGAAAGAAAATTCTAAAAAGCTTTTTAGGTAAGAAGTGATTTAACTTAATCATATTATACCAAAAGCCTTGTAGTAAAGAAATAGCTTGAACTATACAGTATGTAGTTTTACAAGGAATAATTAATACATTTAGTAGGGAGATGATTTTTTTGAAACATGGTAAAAGACCAACCAGAAGACAAAAGCAGCTAATCACATCTAAGAGACTTAATCACAATAACTGGCTAGTAGTTAAAGACAGCAGAGAAACATTTGACATTGTTCACAAGACTTCGGGAAAAGTGAGAAGTTATCCCAAATTAAAAGGAGTGATAGTTAAATGTGTGTTGTAGACATCATCAAATCTACAAGAGAGCAGCTAGGATTGAATCAAAATGAAATAGCAGTGAAGATTGGAGTCGCACCCAGTACATATGGGGCATACGAGAGAAAAGAAAGAAATATGCCAGATGATATTATTATCGCTCTTGCAAAGGAGTTGGGTTCTCCATCAATCATGGCTGAATACACCTATGAGAGAAATACAGAGTTCTTCAATGTACCACTACTCAATAACGTTGACACACATCCACATATAGTAATTGACAGCTTAATTGAAGAAGCTAGTGAAATGATTAAGGCATTGATGGTTATCAAGAAAATTACCAAAAACAAGACCAATGTATCACAGTTCAACCAAGAGCAGTACAGAGAGTTACTGGATGCAGAGGAACAAGTAGGAGATGTATATTCAGCTCTTAAGATGCATTTTGTAACCATGAGTAAATACGGTGTCAATGTCAAGGAAATAGAGAAAAGATGTAATAGAAAACTAATATTCAAAGGCTATATAAGTGTAAATAGACAAAAAAAAGAAGCCCTTATATAAGAGCCATTAAAAAATTACTTAATGAGATTATACCATAGATTAATTAGATAAGGAAGGTGCTATTTTATGAATGATCAATTGATGAAACAAATGTTGTTGGTGAATGAAATCATGAGAATTGCTCTACTGGTAAACAATCTAAGCGAACATGATATTTTTACTAAGTACTCTGGACATGTAAATGTATTTGAATGCAGGATATATGAAAATGGGTGGTCTAAGAATGCAGACTCCACTAAAGAGTTTGAAGCAAGGTTGAATAGTGATGATGGTGGTCTATCCATGCTTACTACCACAATCAATTACCTCAAGGAATTATACATGAATATAGATATAACCCAGTTGACACAGGAAGGAGCTGAATGTTTTGTATAGCAGATACTTCATGTTGGGAATCACCACTGGAATAGTTTTAGTATGGACTATCAAGAAAATTAAGAAGTACAGACATGAAAGGAAAAAGTGGAAAGCATTTGTCATAAGGATGAATGCCAAGTTGAGAGCAGAACAGATGAAAGCTTGAATCAGTATCTAAGTATTGCATAGCAATTAACAATATAAGATAAGAAAGGGTGAAAAACATGAGTGATATTGATTATTTTAACATTGCCAAGATGGCACAAGGAGCATTGATTGAACAGTTTGACGTTGAATTCGAAAAAGTACTGGACAACATAGCAGACCCGAACACAGCAGCAGAGAAAGCTAGAAAGATAACAATAGAATTCTCCATAAAACCTAGTTCCAGTAGAAGGACAGCCAATGTATCATTTCAGACAAAATGTACCTTGATACCTGCTGCCAAACTCAAGACAGAAATAGCGATAGGTAGAGACTCAGACGGAAAACTGGTAGCAGAGGAATTTACAGGAGGAATACCAGGACAGATGTCAATCAATCTCGATGGTAAAGCAGATGAAAGCGACAGTGATAATGACAAAGTAACAAGACTTAATGAAGCAAGGTAAATCAAATAAATCTTAGGAGGAAAACGTTATGATAAAACAAGCATTAGAATATTTAGTAGGATTAGGAAAGACAGAGGTCAAGGAGATAGATGGTTTCAAGTATGCAACCAACACTTGCAGAAAGATAGCTGATCCAGTAGTAAATGAACATTTTCAACTAACAACCTTAACTGGTGTCATTGATTACGTCAACAATCATATAGACGGACACATAGTAGGAGAAGGACTTACAATACATATCAAATCACCAAGTATCGTCAGAGTATATTCAAGACTCAACAAAGACAGGAACAGAGAGCAGTTAGTAGAAGCCAAGGCAATATTACCACATGTAGAGTTCAACAGTTTCATGGATACAGAGAGTTTCAACATCATGTTACAAAGTTGTTTTGAACCCAATCTTGATATGCAGACCATGTTGAAAATCATAGGTAATATAAAAGAAGAAATGGTTCAG
>NZ_BTPU01000045.1:0-34729 GCF_036985595.1 Vallitalea maricola
TTTTAGATATTTTCATCTGTTCATCAATTTGTTTAATGATATCCATCATATCATGATAATGTATATTATCAGTATCAGTCATATAGCTTGATGTAGAAAATATGCGTGTAGAATCTTCTATGTAAACTTCTCTTGCAGGCTCGTCAAATATGTTATTAGATTGTTCTTTTTCCTTCTCGGGTACTTCTAATCCTGCTGCAAGACTTTCCAATCTTCGTTCGGCGTCTAGGTAATAGTTTATAGCACTATTGATATGCATTCCCGAATTATCTAACCTTTCCCCTAAAGACTTTATTCCTTTGCTAGCTGTATCTAGTTGATAATTAATATTATGTCTTTGACGAATTACATTGTCAATACTATTTTTTAATGAGTTAAATTGATTATATATATTTTTTACTCTTTCTGCCGAGCCTTTTAACCTGTCTACTTGCTCTTCTAGTCCTCTAATGTTTGAAGATATTTTTGACATGTTTCACCTCCTTTAACCTGCATAAATGAATTCACTTTAATAATAATTCATATATAAAAAATAAAATATATACACAAAAGATTAATTTAATGATACATAATTACAACTTATATTTCTACAAATCCTGACGAACGACACGTTTTATAGGATAAAATGAATTTCAAAGTAAAAATAGCTATAAAATTATACTTGTGAAATTGTACCAATAGAAAATTGTCTGAACACATGAATAAAGTGCAAACATAAATTCACATATTTGCAAATTTATGTTTGCACTCATCTAATTAGCTAAGATAGTTTACTATCTTCTATTATCATTTCAATTTGGTATTTATTTATGTAATAATGATTAATAATATATTTTATACCCATACCCATTAATATAGATAATATCAGTGATATAAAACCAAGAATTAGAAAAGCCTGATCATTGGATATTTTATCTTTTAAACTTCTTCCTACAAGTATACCCATAAGAGGGGCTACAAATATGAAGGTCAAACCACTTTTATTTTTTTTAGGATTGCTTTGATTAACCTTCTTAATATAGCTAATAGAATATACTGTCATAAAGGTTATATAGATAATTAAAATAAGAAGGATTTCCATTACTGTCATAACTCTATTTATTGAAAACACTTTGAAAACCCCTAACAAGCATTCAAATGATACTATAAGTAAACTAGTACCAATATATAATATAAACTGCTGTATAAGATTGTTTTTTATAATCTTACTTCCCCAAACAATCATACCAACTATTGTAATAGCAAACAGAGGGAATGTAATATAATTATAAATTCCAAAAACTGCTGGTAAAAACCCAAAGAAAATAATTAAAAACCATTCGTCTTTTATCATTTTGATTGAATAAGGCTTTTCTTTCATAAAATCTTTCATGTTCTTTTCTATTATTAATCGATTATCCATCCTTACCTCCAACTATATGTAATAATTATTAATCAAACCAGCTACCTATTCTATCAGTTATACTATCAGCTATATCATCTACAGCACCAGTAACAGTATCTATTGTATCTGATACAGCTTCCTCTACTGTATCTATTGTTTCCGATACAGCTTCTTCTACTGTATCTATTGTTTCCGACACAGCTTCATTAACTATCTCGTAAGTATCGGATACAGTACTAGTAAATGTGTCCATAGTATCTGATACAGCAGTATTAATAATATCAGCAGTATCGGATAATGCTATTGAAACCGTATCCATAGTATCAGATAATGTACTATTAATTGTACCAATTGTATCAGTCAAAGCAACATTTACAGTATCTAAGGTATCAGATGTAGCTTGAGCAACAATATATGAACTATCAAGTAAGGCTTCACTAACATTATCAGCTGTACTTAGTACATCAGCTACATCTGATAATGCATTATCAACAATATTATTTGTCTCTATAAGGGTATCATTAACTGTATTAACAGTATCTGTAATTGCTTCATTAACTATTTCAGTAGTATCATTTAGCGCACACGTTACTGTAGCAACTGTATCCATAGCGGCATTAGTGATAGTATCAGTTGTCTCTATCACGGCATCACTAACGATACCTGCTGTATTAATAACAGTGTCGTTAATAACATTAGCTGTATCCATAACAGAATCTGAAATAATGTCAGTAGTATCAGATAGTGTATTAATTACTATTCCAATTGTATCCACTCCAGCATTAGACACAATTTTCAACGTGTCAACAGTTATATCCGTTATAGCATCTATACCTTCTTTTAAATAGTCTCTAATACTTACTCCATTAATTTTAATTACATCAGTTACAACTGCAAAGCCTATTCCGACGCAGAATCCAACTGCTGTTCCGATACCAGGTGTAAAAGCAGTACCTGCAAGTGCTCCAACTTTAGCTGATGCTAAAAGACCACCAACTCCAATTGCTGTATCAACATAGGCATCTGTTACAATCCGCTGATTGTCTGTATTATTTTTCACATTGTTATATATATTTGTACCAACATCAATTCCTACTCCTGCTACACCTAGTATTTTGGCACCTTTTCCCATAACGTTCATACTTCCAACAATGTCATCTATATCATTTGTAACTATCTTATTCCATGTGCCAATCCCAATATTATTGGGTCTTGGTGAATTTTTAATTATAGATGGTATATATTGTATTCCAAGGTCCGTGGCTGAATCAAGGCTCGTGGATATAACTCCTACTTGTGTACTTAAAGATTCATATGCACTAAAATCCCAACTTATATATTTACGTAGTAATGCCTCTACCGCAATATTTCTATTTGGGTATAAATATGAGGGACTATATGCCATATAGCGATTAACATTACCATTAATAAAGCTGTTAGATGTACCTAATGGTCCATATAAAATACCATCATAGTTTTGAAATTGGTCAATATTTTGTCTGTCTCTATATAGGATATCTTGTAGTTGATAAATATTACTATTATGAAGGATGCTGCTATAATATCCTATTGAATAAGTAGGTTTGACAGTATTAAAACTTGTATTTGATGCTAGTTTATCATCTAATTCTAGTAACTCAGAGGTTAATTGTTTTTCTGCCTGATCATACGCTTGTTTTGATGTACGTATAACATCTCCTAGGAGGTATAATCTATCATCCAATCTATCTAATTCCCTATAGATATTCTTTAGATTATCGTCAATACTCTTTCTACATTTAATATCCCAATCTAAAGTATTTTGTATTTGGTTAAACTGACTTTTGATATCAGAAATTTGATTTCCAATAAGTTTTAAACGATTTTCTTGGTTATCTAATTCCCCTACCTCAACAGCGAAATTTCTCATAAGTTACCTCCATTTTATCATAACAATCGTCTAATTACCATATAATAATAAATAATCCACTATTTTTTTAGAAAATTGCACCAATATTTTCAAACCATCAATAATTTACTTCCATCCTTAATCCCAGCCTCTTCTATAGACAGATTTGAACCTATTTCTTCACCTTTATCTATATAACACAACATCAAATTTTCATTATCAAAATTAATTCCTTCAAGATTACATACAATACCAGTCATCAATTGTTTGGCAACATTTACTTTCATTACAATAGGTAATAAAAATTCATATTTTTTATTAATAGCAGGTACTATAACCTCTACATTTATTTTGTCCAATTACATTACCCCCTTAATAATTATTTATAGATTTCTTTAATCTGGGTTATCTGTTTTTCAACTTGTTCCTTAATGCTATCTAGGTTACTAATGCTTATTATGATATTGTCCTTATCTGAAGTTATATCACTAGTTTTCCAGAGATATTTATCTCCGCCAAGAACGTAAAACGTTGATATACCATCCACTTTTTTATTAGATATTTTTATCAGATAACTCATAATATACTTTTTCTTGTTACCAAAAGCTTTACAAAAATCTGTTGCTTTTTCCTCTGTACAACCTATTGAGATCATCTTATCTATTGCATTTTCTTTTGACTCTTCTATCAGTGTAACAAGCTCTTGAAATTCATCATAGGTAACTTTAAAAGAATAATCCTCTAATTGGTATTTATCATTAACATGGTAACATTCCATTATATTATCTATAACCTTATTGATATTTTTCATTGGTGTCAGGGCAAATGTATTTTTCATTAACCTGTCTTCATCTAATTCTACGGCATGTTCTTTGGATATATAGTAGCATCTCGAGAATGTTTTATCCCCTAAACCTTTGCCGCTACATTTCAAAAATATTTTAGGTTGACAACAATGGCTAATCATCTCAAATAAATCATCATCAACTGTTATACTTCCATCAATATCTATTTCAATGTATTTTTTATTCTCTAATTGGTCTTTTACTTTATCCCACTCTTCCTGTATCTCTTCCTGCTTTAATTTATATGTATCATCTTCTACTCCATATACATTTTCTGCACCTGTTAGAGCAGCTAAAAAAGTAAATTCCCGTAATGTCAGTACGAATCCTGCTTCACCTAGTTTGGGCATTAATTTTCCTCCTTACATTTATAGATTTAATCTTTTCTTTAACAAATTTTTATAAGTACGGGATATATCTATCTTTCTACCATCCTTCATTTCTAGGATCATATCAGTAAAAGAAACTTTTTTAATATTGTCCACATTGACAAGATAACTTCTATGGCAACGTACAAATTGATTGTTAAGCCTCTTAACCAGCTCTGCTAGACTATCATAATATCCTATCCTCTGATTAGGTGTATGAATATAAACTTTCTTTTGGAACGCTTCAAAATATAAAATACGTCTGTACTCAATGTGATATATATTCGACCCTATGTTTACATGAAATAAATCATCATTTTCCCCCTGTAGATTCAAATAATCTCTATATATGTCCCCCATCAGTATCTGCATATCTTCTTTGTGTATAGGTTTCTTAAAAAATCCTGATGGTCTTATAAGTCCTGTCATTACGTTATATACAGAATCTGTACGCAATGTATTGAAAACTATGTAGGCATTTCTATCTTTTTCCCTTATCTGCTTTGCTAATTTTATACCGACTAAATGATTATTATCATAATCAACGTCAATGATATAGATAGAAATGCCATCATCTACTTCAAGATAATCCATTACCTTTTTTATTTTAGTGGTTAATAATGATATCTTCATGTTATATCCCGTTTGATCTATAATGTTCTGTATCTGTTTTTTTAATTTTTCCATATATAATGTTGAACTATCACACAAGACAAATTTCACCACAAAGATTCACCCCCATCATAATTGAGGTGTCTTTATGGTTATGTAATCACTTCTGTTTATAAGATATCCAAAACCTGGGTTAAGTGCTACACTTCTTTGCTTATAGTCCATTTGAACATCAAATATATTTTGAGAATCCATTTTACCTCCAAGAAGGATACCGTTCATTCCTTTAAATACACTGTTATATAGTGGATTTCCTATATGTGGTGATAGTGTATCAGTATCAGCAGTAAACACAAAGCATACTTCTAAGCCCATACCACTTCTTACAATATTTTCTACTAATCTTGAGGAATCGTCCGATATCATTTCAAAGAATTCATTATAATCATCTACGAGCACTACTATCCGTTGGTATTTTTTCATGTACTCATGCTCTTTGACAACTTGTTCATCTTCTTCACGGAACTGCTTCAGGTCTTTGAATCTTAACTTCATCTCTTCAACTAAACCACCAATAAAGCTATCAAAATCCTCAGTAGTATTGATATATCCATCAACCTGATATCTTGACGAAGCTTTTTGCAGAGTCTTTCCTTTTTCTACAACAAATACTTTCCAATCCAACTTATCTACTATAGTATTCATTAATGATTTTATAAGATTAGTCTTGCCTGTCATTTCATATCCTAATATCAAATATGAACTTAGACCTGTCAAATCTACTGCTGCTATTTCTGCTTCATCAGTATCATAACCTATAGGCAGCAAATTATTATCTAAAAATTCTTTTGAATCCTCGTGTTCCAAAAGATGATCTATTGTTAATTTTTCTGGAACGAATGGAATAGGTTTAGCTCTATTTCCTATCCAGCTTTCATCCATTTTCATGAACAAGTCTCTCAGCTTCTGAACCCTTTCAGCTTCATTCACAGATTTGCATGCTAATGCTGTCTGGAATTCCAGAGGAGTCTCGATTCTAAATAGTCCACGTCCTTTTACCTGCTCTGGTTCTAATCCTCCTGTTTGCCCTACTATAGAAACATAATCATATTTATCATTAAGCTGCAAGGCTACCATTAACTTTATACTTTGAGTAATTTTGAATTTTACTGAATTAGCATTACTAGCTGTAATAACCATGTAAATACCATAATTACCGCCTTCACGTGAAAACGTAGTAAGGATTCCTTCGTAATCTGAATAAAGTTCATAAAATGCCTCGTAATTATCAAGTATTACAATCATTGCTGGAATTTTTGCGTTAGTTGCTTCCATGTATGCTTTTAATGTACCCACACCATATTCAGAGAACTTTTTCTTTCTATTATCAAGTTCTTTTTTAAGCATTTTAAAAAGTTTATCTAATTTGTCCGATTCCTCAGAGAATATGACTCCTCCAGTATGAGGTAAATATTTATAGTATCCCATAGTCCTTCCACCAAAATCCAAAAGATATAAATTAACTAATTCTGGTGTATATGATGTAACAAGAGAATATATCATTGTTTGTAAAAATGTAGTTTTTCCAGTTCCTGGAGCTCCTACTAACAAAACGTGTCCCATATTTCCTATATCAAGTTTTAAAGGAAACTGATTCTGGTTGGCTGGGTCATCAATCAAACCAATAGTCGGACATAACCAATGGTCTACTTCCTGCCAATTATCACCACTCCATCCATTTTTTCTATCCTCAATATCTTGTATGAATACTTCTTCCTCTAATGGGTCAAGCCACAATTTAAGTGGAGTGATACCTTCATCCTTAGCTAAATCAGATATATAATCTACTATTGCTGTAAGCTGAGTTGTAGAACTTTTAACAGGCTTAGGTTTACATGAAACTGTCTGGATAGCTCTACCACACCCATCTATTAGAGATATTTGATTGTCCTCATCATTTTCTATTTTGTCTGTTGGAATGTAAGAACCGCCACTCCATCCAGATTGAAGTAATTCAAAAATCTCATTATTACCAACTTGTACATAACATCTACCAGGCTCTTTGATATTAGCTGCTTCAGGTCTTTTTAACATTTCATTACTATCGGATTTATCAAGAACCTTAAGACATATCCTGAATCTTGTATTACTCCATATCTGGTCATCAACAACACCTGAAGGTTTCTGTGTAGCAAGTATTAGATGTACTCCAAGACTTCTACCTATTCTTGCTGCACTGACTAACTCTTGCATAAATTCTGGTTGTCCAGCCTTAAGTTCAGCAAACTCGTCTGATATTATAACTAAATGTGGCAAAGGACACTCAGCTTTACCTTCTTTATATAGCTGCTGGTATTTATCAATATGGTTAACTCCATGTTCTGCAAAAACTCTTTGTCTTCTTTTTAATTCACTCTGCAATGATACTAGTGAACGACGAATCTGGTTTCCTCCAAGGTTAGTAATAGTTCCTGTTATATGAGGTAATCCTATAAAACAGTTGGCCATTCCTCCACCTTTATAGTCGATTAGGATAAAAGCTACATCATGTGGATGATAATTTACTGCCATTGATAGTATATAGGATTGTATGAATTCACTTTTACCTGAACCAGTCATACCTGCTATCAATCCATGAGGTCCATGATATTTTTCATGGATGTTCAATAAAAATTGTGTTCCTCCAGCTTTAATTCCTAATGGAGCTTCAAGAGTTCTATATGATAAATTGTTTTTCCATCTGCTCTTTATTGATAGGTTTTCTATTCTTCCTATTTTGTACATTTCCAAGAAAGTAAGCATGGATGTTAGTGAAGCAGAAGATGCAATCTCTTTGATTTTAATTCCTGCTAGGGCTCGTGAATATGAATCCAAATCTTTTCCTATTACTGAATCATTATTAAACTTAATTAAACCTGTCTCAGGTTTATCTCTATTATATAAACTGCTCTCAGTTTCCTCGCATTGAATAAATGCTTTACATTCTTTTGGAAGTTGATTTAGTTTATCATATATAAATATCGTTGATACCCCAAGCTGCTTGTTAGAATTAGTTAAATACTTCATAACAAGCTCATCTTCTACTAATTCCGGATCAGCAATATATACTAGAAAATGAGGTAAATGCATTACCTGCTTATCATAGCCATTGTCTTTTGTTTCATCTCTATCACTTAATACTTCTTTTAGATATAAGAAAACATCTCTTACCTCATCTCTGGAAGAAGCTACAAAACGCAGAGCTTTCTCAGGTGCCCATACATGAGGCAGTTGTTTAACCCATTCCCATTTCTCAGATTCTTCAGCATTATATACACAAACAATCTTAACTTCATCATAACTGTGTAATGCACTAATATGTACAATAGATGCCATAGCTGTATCAATAGTTATTTCCCTGTTTCCTATCATCCCTAACATGTTGTTTCCCATCATGGAAAAGGCTATAGGCATACCTGAAACTCCATCAAAATTGTTACCTATATCTTTTAATTCACCCATTAGATTGTCATCTCTCATTGTAAAACGATCTTTGGGCTTTTGAATGTTTATCATTGATGGCACAGTTCCTGTCCCTAATCTAATATCCAGAAAATCTTTATTAGAAGGCATACGTTCCCATAGTCTTCTATCTCTATTGAGAGCTCTGCTTATCAATACAGTAGGTTCTGGATATGTACCTAACAGGACTTTTTTGTTATAAGCTATCTTTTCTTCAAGCCTAGAATACTCATTCTGCATATATTTTCTATAACGCTTGATACGCTTTTTTTCTTCTTTTCGCTTACTTTTTTTCTTATGTCTTCTAGATAGAATAGGCCATAATACTGCTCCAAGAAGCATAGAACCTGTCATAGCTATACCAGGTATAACCATAAAAGGATTATTCCTGCTAGAATATACAGTAAACATCATACTCACCATCATTGCCATACCCATAGTCAATGCAGGACCTATAGTTAATATAAGTGGCTGCTCTTTTTGCTCAGGTGGTGATGGAGGAGAATCAATATCCATCATGCCTTCTTCCAATTTTTTAATGATTCTAGGAGAACGCTGAAAATATAGATCTTCTTTTTTTGTTTTCTTTTTCTTTTTACCTTTAGTATCGTCTCTAGATTTTATAGGAATATATGGTGAAAGATTACATTGTCCCAGATGTATTGAATTATTTATGGCAAGGGATTTACCCAGGTAAAACATTTTAAGCCCCATAATATGGATGAAATCTCCATAAGATAAGACTGTAGATTCAGTCATTTTACCGTTAACACATAAACATTTATTCCCTTTTGTACTAATTGTTGCTCTACCATTTTCAATACTTATTACTGCATGATTAGGCTTCATATCAAAGCCATTATAAACAATGGTATTTTTTTCAGAATTGCCTATAAGAATTTGTTTTTCGCCTTCAATACTATATTTTTTGTATGTTAACTCAATGTTTGTTTCCCTATCAACATAGATTGTTGCCTTTTCATCTGTATCTGTAATGGAAACACTTATTTTATCCCCTACATTTATCTGTTTTTTTGACACAGCCATATCCTCAGTAGGTGCTAAAAACCATTCACCGTTAACTATAACAACAGGTAGTAATGAAGATAACTCAATATTACATATGCTACTTTCATTTGAAAGTATATATTCTTTTACTGTATCGTTATAATAAACGTATAATATCATTTCTTTCATAGAAGTAATTTCGCCTCCAAAGTACAGAATATACTCTATATATTCTTTTAATTGTGGCACAACAAAAAGAGGCTACACCTCGTTCTGTACAAATAATATAACTATCACAAGTAGTTATATCAATGCTGTTGTCACTTATATTCTTATACTTTCCGTGTCACTTCTACGATTTACTTTTATGAATAAATTTGTGATTTTATCTCTCTTAAAATTGACTATTTTGTAATAACAATCACTTTTTATTTCCAGTAAAAATGTCTCTAAAAATAGTGGTCATAGTTATTTCTTAATGATTTACTAATTGATTAAAAAAATCTTTGATACCTGAAAAAATTGGGCTACTAACTACTAAAAAGCCAAAAATTACAATAAAGATTACAATTAGTAAAATAAATATCATATATTTTAGAAATTCTTCTTTTTCTGTAGTTTTTATTTCTACTCTCTTCAGTAGAATGGGTTTATGATGAAGATTTATCTCTTTTTTTTTTAACAAAGAATCCAATAACCCTTTTTCTTGTTCTTTTATCCTAGGAAGGACATTGCATAATATCTTTTCATATATCTCATTAGCTGCTTCTTCATCATCAAAAGGCTGAGGATTATAAGCTGCTTGATAACAATCCAGCGGCTCCATACTTCCTTTCACAAATTGGAACATATTATCCCCACAGAAACTAAATAAATATTTATTAGCATTTATTTTATTCTCAGTCTTCAGGAATTTATCTAACTCATCTAATTCCCAATCTTTTACCCCACTTACAATGATTCTTTCTTGAGCTCTCTTGAATTCTGCAACATCACAAATATCATAAGGTCCCATATCTAAAACAACATAATCATAATCTCCTAATATAAGATCTGAAACAGCAAAAGCTGGATCATATGGGTAAAAGTCTATTCCAGCAAGAGAGAAAAAGCCTTTTTTAAGTTCAACATTGTCATAAGAGTTCTTTATGGCTTCAAACGCATCACTCTGCTGCATCTCAACAACTGCAACCCCGTTCTTATTTCTTAAAAGAAAATTTCCTATTGATATAGCTGTATGAGTTGTTCCTATTCTACTAATAGTACCAGCAACAGCTATTACTACGGTACCAACGATTTTATCTTTTTCAACTGTTATCACATCGCCTGTTTTCTTTTTGCCAAATCTGCCTTCACCAGTCTTAATAAATTCTTGTTCCCTTTTATTACGATTGACGGCTCCTTTATCCCATTTAATGGCCTTAGCGTAAGTTGAAGGATTTTCATATAATTCTATTATACTTGATAAAATGTGACTATCCGCTTGATCTTCTTGACCTATGATATCATAAATTCCCATTGATATAAGATCATTCATAATCAGATTACCTGAAAAACTATAAGGAGCAATAATAATTATCCTTATATTCTCTTTGTTCATCTGAATCCCACGAATGAATTGCGGTAATTTTCTTGGGTCTTCAACACAAGAGATATCCAATATCAGCATGTCCATATCTATTTTATCTATTATGTTTTTTTCTTCTAATATGTCAATATCTCTATCAATCTTCTTGAATACAACTTCTTTGAATAATTGATCTACTGCCCTATCTATATCCTCCAAGTATTTGGGACTTGAAATAACTGCAACCAAACCTATCACCCCTTTCTAATAATAATATTTGACAAAGAACTTTTCTGTAATACAAAAAACTTCTATAAACACAAATCACATGTCTAAAATCAGAAATTTATCTGTTATCATGCGTTTTTTCAAATTAATGAAGTCATTTTAACATATTATGGTTTTTTTGTAAACCAAATATATTATTACTATGGTAAATTAGACAATTTATAACTCCATATAACAATTCTACTATATTCATTATATAAACAAACAATTAATAATTCAACAAAATGCGACATTTATATATACTATTAAGTATATTGAACAATATAAAAATCAATTTTCAATTAATAAAAAACAATAAAAGGAGTGTTAACCATGATACAAAGAAAGAACATGGACAAGAATGAAGGTATTTCAAAGGAACTATTAAACATTATTGACTTGGAGGACAAAAAAGAAATGAACCAGAAAAGAAGATATTACAGACATAATATATCTTATGAACATTTACAAGAACAACATTTTTACTATAATACAAAAACATATAAAACAAACGATGATATTATTAATTCATTATTAGATTTCTCAGAAACTATAGAAAACATTGATTTGTATAAGGCTCTAAAAAAATTAAAGCCTTGTGACATAGAAATTATAAAAATGAGATATGTGAATCAACTGAGTTTTAAAGAAATTGCTGAACAATTGAACATGAAAGAGGATACTGTTGGAAAAAGGCACAGAAGAACATTAGATAAGCTCAGAAAAGATATTTTTAAAACTAAAAATATAAAATAATATAAATTTTTTTAAAAGTTTGTCCGATTTTGTCTTTTTTCACGGCTATATTATAAGGGGGAATTTTACCCTTTTATAAGCCATGTGCAAATTTACTGAACATTGACAATTAAATATATGTGGTATTTTTAGGTACGTTACTCTTTTTGGAACAGCGATTTAAGCCATACGCCATCATTGGAATTATTCCATAGCGATCAATATGAGCTTTAATGTTTCTATGGTCAAGAAATTCGCCATGACCCAAAAGAGGTATAATGATACTTCTATCCAGTCTTAACTCATCGTAAAGAGGGTAGCCCGCTCTGTAGAGGGGGAGGTGTTGAACCTATGTTGTCTTGAAACCAGAGACAGCCTAAAAAACCAAATTAGATAACAAACATAATATTTATACCTTTATTGAGGGGGGGATAAATATAAACTATAAAAAACAGGAAATACAAAATACGATTAATCTTATTAATCAACATGGCAAAAGAGTAGGTATCTTAGCATTTAATTTATCAAAACAACTAGAATTACCGGATAAATACTGGTTTTTAAATTATATTGCAGGTCGATGGCATGATTTTGGTAAGCTTGCAATCCCCATATATATTCTAAATAAACCTACTAAACTAAATAGTATAGAGTGTGAAATAATGAAAAAACATCCAATATACTCTTATGCTTTAGTTGACATGTGTGGATTTGGAATGTATACAAAAAAAGCTATACTATATCATCACGAAGACTATTGCGGCTCAGGATATCCTTTTGGTCTATCGAAAAAAGATATACCCTTACCTTCTAGAATTCTTAGAATCTGTGACATCTATGATGCATTAACAGAAGATAGGGTATATCGGCCTAGATTCAGCTGTCAGAGTGCTTTATCTTTGATGGATAAAGACTGTGTTGATGGTAAGCTTGATTATCATATTTATTCAGTTTTTAAATCTATGATGATATCAGAACCATTTAATACAGTCAGCCAAATATACAAAGCAGGGAGTTGGTGATTATTGAAAGCTAAGCAATTACTTATACTATTGTGTTCAATACTGATTTTAACCAGTTGTAGAAACAAAGAAGTAGAAGATACTTCACCAAAGATTGTCATGAAAGAAGCAAGAACTAAAGAAGAACATTATACCATCTATACAGATGGAGAAAATATTTATTTTGAAGATATTAAAAATAATTCAACAAAAGTATTAAGGAAATGCTTAGAAACAATAAAAGAAATTCTCGTATTACCTGAAATTGATGAAAATACTGATTTGCCAAATCCTGAAGATTTGATAAAACAAGATGAAGTAACGCCCTTTACTTATGAAATGTCATTGGAATCTTCCGCAAAATATATACTTGTATTACAAAAAAATGGGTGGTCTATTGCAGCTGAATACGCTAATTACCTATATCGAGATATGTATTTTAAGAAAGATCAGAGGTATATGAGAGTTATAGTTCTAGATAATAAACTTAAAATTTTTAAAGACATAGGAGGTGAACTTCCTAGCCCACAGTTATATATAAATGAAAATAAGTAAACGTGATAAATACCAAGAATTATATATATAAAGGAGAGCTTAATAATGCGAAATTGGATTAAGTATCTCATAGTTACTATTATTGTAGCATTGTTAACAAATGGTGGACAGTTGTATTTTTGGAATCACTACATTGACAAAATGAAAACTGACTATGAGAGTGAAATACAAATTCTATCCTCTACCCTAGAAGACATAGGTAAACTGAAATATGTATACTCTGTTAGAACACAGACGAAACCAGGGAAAGAAATCAACCTGGAGGATCTAGTAAAAGTTAAAGTACCAGAATCAATCATTAATGGCTCTTATGCCCAGGAACCAGAAGATTTATTAGGTAAATACTATAAGGTTAGTATATCACCTGGTACATTAATAACCGATGATTTGTTAATGAAAGAAGAAATGGATGATACTATTAGAGAAACAGACCTTATAGCTGATACTTGGTCAGTAGGCTTAGAAGTAGGCGATTATATTGATTATGAAATCACTTATCCATATGGTGAAAAATATATAGTTCTATCTCATATTCGTGTAGAAGCCATTAATGAAAAAACCATTAAAACTTATTTGACTAGTGTCCAACGTCATATATATAATGGTGCATTAGTTGATTACTTCCTACAAAAAGAAAATGGAGCTACGGTCAATCTAGTAAAATACGTAGAACCAGGAGTACAAAAGCCTTCTGAAGTATCATATTCAGTACCCGATAATATCCTTTCAGTTATAACTGAGGACCCCAACGTAATTGAGAAAGTCAACACTAAACTTAATATCGAAAAACGTGATATCATCGAAAAAGGAATAAATCTAGTATCAGAATTTGATTCTTCAAATCTATCTAGTGGAAGAAGTAAAATAGTAAGTGATATTAACGGAGCAGGAAAAGAATATGAAACAATTCTAGAAAAGCGACTAGAAGAAGAAGAAAAAGAAGCTGAAAGAGCTGCTTATGAAAACCAAAAAAATGCAGAGCAACAAAATACACAAGATGGACAAAACTCGGAGAAGGGGATGATGAAATAGTGAGAATAGGTGTTTTAGGTTTTACTGATAAAAGACCTATACTCTATCCACTTATGAAACTTCTACAAGCTACTGGAGATGTAATAGTCATAACAGATGATTGTCATTTCAAAAGGCTGATAGAAGATTATTCCTCATTGGGTCACCTAGGTAACATAATGATTTGTGTCACAGACGCTACTCCTGATGAGGTGTGGGAAGAGATAGAATTAGAACAAAATGATTTTGACCATGTCATATATGATTTAAGAGATACAATACATGAAGATATTCAATACTATATTCATGTAAAAGGATCTAACTTTGAAGATGGTGAAGAGGAATTTTTAGAATGCGTTGATGATTACAAAGAGATAAAGCTTATGTATGATGGCAAACAAGATAAATCAAAAGACACCATTAATATTCCTATCACTTTGAAATTAATTTCAACCCTTGAAGTTTTAGAAAACAAGAACCTTCTATTACCCCTACCAAGTAAAAAGATTAATCTAGCAATTGCAAAACTTATAGCACCAAATATTGATATGAAGATGAAAGATGCTATAAAAATACTTAAGAAGGGGTGGCAGACATGAAAGTAGCAGTTTATTCACCTGTACGTAGACAAGGTTGTACAACATTAAGCGTTCTACTTGGTTCTGCAATAGCCCAAGTAACCAATATGAAAGTATGTTTAACATATACAGGGACAGAATCAGATGCTTTCAATATTGCTCTTGGGCTGAATCAAGTTGAAGATAGAACCAAATCTCTTACCCAAGTCATAAGGATGTTAGAAGCAAATAGTATAACTGGTAAAGATATTAATGATTATCTTACACCTCTAACTGATAACCTGGACATCATGCAGACATCGAGCGATTACATTACTACAGAAGAAAGTGACAAATTATTGACATTCGTATTGAACAACTTGACACATGATCTTATAATTACAGAAATCAATTCTGAACCTTATGAAGAAAGCACTAAAGAAATATTATCAAATGCAGATATTATCATAGTACTTGCTTCACAAGGAATGGATGTTATAAATAAATATAAGAATTGGAAAGATAGCGATATTTTCCCAGATTATAGCAAGGTAGTCTATGCATTAAACTATTATGACCCTAATGTAAGTGCATTAAGGGACGTGGCTAAGATAATGGGGATAAAGCCATCTAAAATAGTGAAAATAACTAACAATCCATTTATTAAAAAAATGACCAATACAGGTTCTTTACATAAACTACTACCCTATATTTACAACAAAGATATTAGGGTAATCAATCTTCATGCAGATATAAGGGATCTATGCTATTTGGTCATGAGCAATTTAGGTATAAAGATAGATTGGGGGAAAAACAAATGACCAATCTATCCTTAACTTTAATTGTATTATTCGGGGGTTTTATAGTATTAGTTATATGGTATCTTAAGAGTAAACATGAAAAGCACGATATTGAACATTCAGACGCAATGACTTTTGATAAACTTGTGGACACCGTAAAATACACTTTAGCAGACCTTATAAAAGAAGAAAATTATAATGGCTTCAGTGATGAAGACTTTAAATCATTCTACAAAAGAAAAGCACGTATTCAAGATGCTATGAACAATTGTGTTTATGGTATCGATTCTGCTAAAGTTATTGTCCAAGACTTGATACGCTCCGTTATCATGGATGAATTACCTACAATCTCTGATATCAACGGCGTATTTGATTTTTATTCTAGAACACTAGAGACTAGAATAAAATTCGAGGTTCTAATGTATTTCTATAAAAAGAAATATGGAAAAGAAGCTTTAGCCAAACTTATTGATGAATACGAACTAGATAGAGAAAGATACATTATAGAAAGCAAGACATCACCATCATATGCTATAACTACTGAAGATATAGATATGATATATGCAACAAAGCATTTCAAATTGACCTATCCTGTACTAGTTGATTTACTTACAGTACTTGTTTATCAAAAATACAAAGGTTTCGGGATTATTGATACATTACGTGAAATGGATATAAACGGCTTTAACTGTGGTACATCTGGTTCTATATTATCTAATCTAAATAAAGATGATACTGTATTAAAAGCCCCAAGATCAGTTTGGCTGTATTTCAGAGGTAAATACATTCATCTAAGATTCATGACTTTTAATACTGAGCAAGAACTAAGACGTGTTATACAGCTTATCTGCAGATATAATAATCCAGGACCCCTTACAGAAAAAAGAGGTTATCTGGTTAATACAATGTATGATAAATCAAGAGTCCTTGCTCTACGACCACCTGCCGCAGAATACTGGGCAGTTTTTGTTCGTAAATTTTCACTTAATGATGTATCTCTACGAAGTCTTATAGAGAAACCTTATGTGCACAATGCTTCAATAGTTGTTGAATTACTAAAATATCTTATGATGGGACAAGTGACATGCGGAGTTACCGGACGTCAAGGTTCAGGTAAAACAACTCTTATGACTGCATTAATAGAATTCATTGACCCCAAATATACGATTCGTGTTCTAGAGATGGCTCCTGAGATGTATCTTCGTGAATTATATCCAGAAAGGAATATTCTCTCGGTACAAGAAACTGAATTTGTTAGCGCTTCTGAACTTCAAGATGCCTTAAAGAAATCAGACGCTGCCGTATCCATAGTTGGTGAGGTTGCAACAGACCCTATAGCTGCTCGTATGATTCAAATGGGACAAGTTGCTTCTATATTCACTATATTTTCCCACCATGCCAACAGAGCTCCTGACTTAGTTAGGGCTCTACGTAACTCCCTCGTTAATGCTGGTGGATTTACATCTATGGTTACTGCTGAACAACAGGTCATAGACATTGTGCGTATTGATGTTCACTTAAACTATACTACAGATGGCAAGCGTTATATTGAGCGTATTTCAGAAATCGTCAAATTGGATGAAGGTGTACCCTACCCTACTTATAAAAAGCAGGACCCAGTACATTCAATGAATGCAATAACCAAAGAATATTACACCAGAATTACTGACAGACAGACTTTTACTACTAGAGATATTCTTAAATATGATTTGGCTACTGATACGTATGTGGCTCTAGAATGGTTTACTCCTGAACTCACTCATTACATCATGAATTGTATACCAAAAGATAAACGCATTAGTTTTTCTAGATTTGTCCAGGAAAACTGGGAGGTGTAGTTATTATGATGATGTTATTACCTCTTATACTTACATGTGTTCTTGGTATAGTAGCTATTATAATAGTTATACGAAAGGACAAGAAATCCAGAAACAAAAAAACTAAGAATTATAAGTATTACAACAAAATGTTTCAGAAGTATGATAACTTTTTCTTGACAAGAAATGGAATAGAAAAACTATATTATAGAATAGCAGGTCTATCTGTTTATACTAAAAGAGAGATAAAAGCTACAGCTGTTAAGTTGTATTCCCTATCCATTGGTACTTTTTGGGGTATCAATATTGCTGGAATACTAATTTTCAGAGATATCTTTACCTCTCTTTTACTATTAATATTTGCCTTTATGGCTAAGAACGTTTTAGTTGATAAACAGATAGATAGAATTCATTTCAAATTACTAAAACAGCTACTAGAAGCTTTATCTTCTATAAGACAAGCTTATCTTCGTTTAGGTGTAATACCTGATGCAATCTCTGAAGCTGAAGTAGGTCCTTTGTTGAAACATGCTTTTGAAGATATCTATCTAATACTAACAGCTGTTGATGGTGAAAGAAGACTTGAGGAATTCTATGCTTCTACACCTTTCAAACTTTTACAGACTTTTTCCGGAGTCTGTTTCATTTTGAATAATGCAGGTGATAGTAAATTATCAAATGGATCATCTAATTTCATACAAGCAATGGGTATGATGCACTCGGAAGTACAGATGGAAATACAAAGATTGGTTTTACAAAAAGCTAAGTTTGGTATTTTGGAATACTTACCAGTTGTACCTCTTGTCACCCTTAGATTGATAGAAGCCTTTTTTATCAAACAGATACCAGGGACTGCTATTATATATCATGGTCCTCTTGGATATATATCGAAAGTACTGATCTTTGTATCAGCTATTGTTGGATATATGACTATTACCAAGATTAACAGCCCAATGGTTGTCAAAAAAGATGATAGGAATGCATTCATAAATAAGCTTGTTTCCAACAAAAGCTTTGAGAGTTTTATCAAAAATATAATACCAAAAAAACCTAGAGTCATAAAAAAGAAAAAATATTACTTAGAGAAATCTATGTCCAGTAAAGATATAGTCTATTTATATGCAAATAAAGTAATATGCTTCGTCTTAGGTTTTACCTTAAGCCTTTTCTTTATTTATTTCTCAGTTGAATTGGGAAAAGATTTTATTCTTAGCAATGTTAGGGAAGTCTCTTTGGTTGGCGGAGAAGAACTTGATGCAGAAGGCATTGCAACTAGACAAAAAATGGATGAAATATACTTGAATATCCACCCTATGCTTTCTCGTAATAGGACAGAAGATTTTGTTAATAGTTATCTACCCCATCTAGAAGAATTTGACAAGAAATCTCAAATAGATAGATTACAAACTAAATATAAAACTTACTATAACACTTATTTCAAATGGTGGATGCTATTAATATGTTACATAATAGCAGTTATCTCATGGAGAATTCCGGAAATAGTGCTAAAAGCACGTATATGGTTATTGAAAACTGAAGCAGAAGAAGATGTATTACAACTACAGACTATAATCACCATATTGATGAATACATCAGCAGACACTATGGAGACATTATATTGGCTGCAACGTCAATCACGTGTACATAGAAACATACTTATTGATGCTTATCATGAATATCCCTCAGACCCAGAACTGGCACTACATAGATTGAAAAGCAAAGTTGCACTGCCAGAGTTCAAAAGAATGGTAGATAAATTAATATTAACCATTCATCAGATTTCTCTAGCAGATGCTTTCAGCGACCTGATATCAGAGAGGGATCATTTATTAAGAATTAGAGAAATCACACAACAATCAATACTCAAGAAAAAGCGTTCATTTGTAAGTCCCTTATCAATGGCACCCCTACTACTAACTACAGCCTGTTACATAATCATGCCATTGGGAATATTAGGATTGAAAGAATTCTTTTTCGCTATTCAAGAATTTCAGAAATTATAATTGTAAGGAGGCACAAAAATGAAATGTAGCACAAGTATCGTGACACTAACTCCAAGCAGAGAGATTTTTAGAAAAGTTAATGGTGAAAACTTCTTAGTCTCTAAAGTTATTGTAGAAGGTATTGAGATACCTGCCGTTGGTTCTGAATATATTCTAGACAATCTGCAAGGACGCGTAGAGGTAAAATATTATCTACGTTCAGAGACAACAGCTGATAATAAACTGTTTACTTTTATGTATATCATTACTGCTAAACAAGTAATTAACAGTAAACCTGAAAGAAATTATATTCAAGTGGGAGGCTATGTTGTAAAAACAAAAGGTCTCTTGATTAAAAATAACACCTGCATGGAAATTTTACCTTTTATTGTTAAATATAAATCTTATGACGGCAATTACAATGTAGCACATTGTGTTGCAAAAGGAGCCAAAGCTCGAGAACTTGCCAAAATGAAAAAAGGTGATATCGTCGAGGTTACAGGAAAATTCAAAAAAGAGCATAATACTTTGGAAGTACTTGTAGAAGAAGTAGATTTTTATAAAGCTTATAACAAGTTAAAAATCAGCTGATTCTAGCTCGCATAGTTTACAAAGCAAAATATGTAAAAATAATATAACTAGTGGACAATTTAGTCCAACTTAAAGGAGGAAAATAACTCATGGAAGGCGAAATGGGTACTGGTGCAAGAATTGCCATCGCACTTATAGTTTTAGGAGTACTTATATCAGTAGTATTCACAATTTTAGGATTTACAAGGAACACAACTAATCAAGGTATTACAACAGTTCAAAACTCACTTGAATCAATGCAGTTAGCTGTTTATGATGACTATGATCAGCAGATGCTGTCTGGAACTCAGGTATTATCTGCTTTGAAATTATTTGAAGGACAACCTAATGGATTAGTTGTTAAAACTAAAGCTCTAATGGAGAACGGTGCAAATGTAGGTTATAATTATGGTGCTTTATTTAAAGATGTAACAGAAGGTGGAGATTATAAACTATCAAATCTTGACAAAAAAGACGGTGAATCTTGGTATGTAAAAAATCTTGATACTGGTAATTCTGGAACGATGACTTATAACATGAACTATTTAGAGGCTAAAAAATCTGGAACAGATGCATTCATTAGACCTACGGCAAAATTCCTTGCAGAAATTATAAAAGATACAACCGGAACTATAGTTGGTATTTGTTTTACACAACAATAGTTTCTTAAGTCCTTAGATATATAATCTAAGGACTTTTTCAAATACTTAAGGAGGCGATATATATTGGATGAATGGAGTAAAGCTATATGGATTTTTGTTGAACTTATGATAGCTTCGCTTATACTGGTAAATGTAGTAATACTAGTAAGAATGGCTGGTGAGGCAGGCAGAGCTCAACAGCGTGAAATAGATGCAGTAGCTGTGACAAAAGAATTTCGTACTTACTTTAGGTATGAAGAAAATGATGAAATTTATCCCCAAGATATTATATCAATAATTTTTGAAACTAGAGGCTATCCAGAGGTCTGGGTTGATACAACAATAGGAGATGAAGATGGATTCAATTACAAATGGAATACTTCTCTTCCATCTAATGATACAAAATGGGATTTAACAAATATATCAGAAAATATACTTCCTTACAAATCAAAGTATAAATCTACTGTAGTAAAAAATGCAAATGGAGATATTAATAGAATAGAATTCAGGAGGATTGCATATGGAAAATGAAGCTAACTCCGTTCTTAGACAAGGAGTAGTATTAGTAGTTATAGCCTTTATTGTAGGTATATGCTGGATAACTGTAACATGTGGACAACAACTCTATAGATCCATGTCAAATATGATTACTAATGGTATATCTAGTACATACTCCTCAGAAATAGAAGCGATAATTGATTATCAACAAGACTTACCTGCTTCTTCTATTTACATAGCTCTGTTAAAAAATAGTGATTCAATCAGAAGTATTTCTGGTGGGGCTCATGGAATTAGAGTCAATTCCATTGACGATCTACAATTATTATTCAAATACCAAATAAACTGTGATATAACCAAACAAAATGAAGTTTATGATATCGTAATAAAACCATAGGAGGTAGACTCATGCAAACTGATGATATGATTGATATTGTCACAACAGTAATAATATTAGCTATCTTGATACCTATAACAGTTTCACTTGCTCGTCCTTTTTATAGAAATGAATTAGGTGGTTTTGGAGTACAGATTGAAAAAACCGCGTTGAAAACTCAGGGAGAGTTATTACCAAATAAAAAAGATTTTAATTCTAATGATACTATGCTTTTATTAGCTGTAGCAGATGAGTATTTCCCTGAACCAAAGATTATTGAAATAAATGGCACTGTCATTAATATAGATTCTGTATTTTTTACTAATAGAATTCCTGCTTTACAAGCTGCTTATGCAGCTATGCCTACTGTAAGAGATATGAATATCCAATTATATGTAGGTAAAGAAATACAAAGAAAATGGGTGATTTCCAATGAGTGATTTTTTTAACAGAATTATAGGTCTTTTTTTAGTTTTCATACTACTTGTTATTGCACCACTTATTATTCAATCCTTAAGCAGAGATTTAACAATCAAAAGATCCATATTAAATGAAATGACAAATTTTATTGATAAAGTTACTGATACTGGTCATATCTCTGAGCTAGATAAAACTGATTTTTATGTTGGCTGTTCTTCTTATGGTGCAGTAGTAGATATAAAAATTAAACGTTATATGAGAATTGTTAATCCAGATGGAAATGGAAGCACATATTGTACCTACGTCCTAACTGATAAGATAACTGATTGGGATCAAGGTGACATTATTGAAGTTGATGTACAAGCTATTGACCATACTACTGCTCAAAAACTGGCTGTATACTTCAACAAAGTTTCTACTCCTAAATTAGATTTCCAGCTCGCAGGTATGATACGATAATTTTTCATGGTTAGGAGGTTATTATTTGAAAAAAACAGGTATCGCTTTATTAGTATCTTTATACTATTTGGGAGGATTAATTGTATTTTCTTCAAATTACATACAAAAAGATATACAAGAGTTTGAACAATTAAAGTTGTCTTTTGCCGTTGACTATGCTTCCGATGCAGCTATATATGAGCTGCTTAATTCAAAAGATTTGTCTATGGATTATTCAGAAACCAACTATCTAAGCGCTGACCCTAAACTAGCTCTAGAAACTTTTATAGATGTTTTTTCAGCTAATTATGGTTTGAACTTTGATGAAACTAACGAAGATCACATAAAAATGAATTTTATTCCTGCTTTTGTAGTTGCTATGTACGATGGCTACTATATTGCTACCCCTACACTTATAAGTAATGCTAATAATTATCCAGAAAATGAACTTAGTGATGGTGACTGGGATCTGAAATTTGGTCCAAAATTGCCTTATAAATATGAGTATAATGGGTCCACCTATGCCCTTAATATGGGTGGTGAATATGCTTTAAAGTTAAATAATAATATGTTGTCAAAACATAAAGGATTACCCCCTGGTATCTCGTCAACAGAAGATAATCTAGGGGAAATCAGTAGAATTATATCTTCTAATATCTCCTACACAATTAATAAATTGAATGAAACAAATACCCGCTGGGCTAATACATTCTACATTCCAAGAGATTTAACTACTTATACCGGCGTTAATTGTATTGAAGGTCCTTCCGTATTAGCTCTTGTACAAAACGTAGATTTAGCTACTTCTAGACCAATCTCCGCCTTTAGTGTCGCAGGTTCTAAGATACAAAAAGCTAGAATGGTTGCAGGTTATACAAGAGATGGAATAAAGTATTACTGCTACGCAGATAAATTACCTAGTTCTATTAATGCTGAAAACCTGTACCCTACTATAAAAGAAGCTGCTACGGCAGGTTATTATTGTGATATAAAGTATATGGAATGAGAGTTTTAATTTGTAAAATTCTATTTAGTGTGATATATTATTAGCAATATATAAAACTTCAAAGGAGATTAATACATATGAAGAAAATATTGTCGTTATTATTAATTATTAGTATGATTTTTAGTACTAATATAATGATATATGGAACAGAAGATGAACCCTCGGATTGGGCAAAAGAAGATGTTAAAGAAGCAATAAATAAAGGGTATGTACCAGAACATTTACAAAATAATTATCAACAACCTATAACAAGAGAAGAATTTGCTGAGTTATTTGTTACTGCTATTTTTACTGAAAATAACATTTCAAATGATAGCTGTCACTTTGATACTAAAAGCGAATGGGAATTTCAGAAACTGACGCCAGAAAACTTTCTTTCTAAAGTAACTACAACCGAATATTTTACCGATACAGATAATCCTTATATAAAAGTCGCTAACATACTTGGTATAGTTAATGGTAATGGTAATCATAAATTCCACCCTGATGAACTTATAACAAGAGAACAGGCTGCTGTGATGTTTATGAATTATTTACATACAGTAGATTCTGATGATAGAGATGATGCTGTTAAACAATTATCAGATTTAGATGAAGCCTCTAGCTGGGCTAGAGAAGCGGTAATATGTACCTATGGTAGAGGCTATATAAAAGGCATTAAAAATCCAGTATTCTTAGATGATTCATGGGAAGTTATTGAAAAGGGATACTTTGACACCAAAAGCAATCTCACTAGAGAACAAGCCATAACAATAATATTAAGAACACATCAAAAAAGATGTCTATTAAACAATTTACTCCTGCGAGGTTATTTACGTTTAAATATGGACGATCTTATGTCTGGATTTGAAATTGATGGTAATACTATTAAAATGAAGAGATCTGGCTTCGACTCCAAGTATACATTGGGTATGAAATATTTAAAGAGTGCAAAATTAGATAGCTATGTTAATAACTATACATCTGAAGAAATTGAGGCAATTAGTGTTCTGCCTTTAGGTGCAGAGACTCTTCGTAATATGTATTCTATTGAAAGAATGGATAGAATACTATCAGGGAAAGAAGTTACTTATGATTATGAAATATTTTCTGCTACATATAACAAATCGGGTTATCTGGCTGTATTTGAAAAAAACGAGGATTATGGATATTGGGCTGGAACGGGTTTTAGTATACATTATTATTCAAATGGAAAATGGCATATATTAGAATGTAAATCAATCCAATAATTTTAAATATAAAAAACGTATAAGACTATACTCTTATATTTATAAAATAAATAATATCATATAGATACAGCTAACAAAATTATTTTATATACTAAACACTAAAACCTTTTATTTTAATATCAATACACTATAGAAGGCTTTTTATTTGTAATGTTCTATCTAGTGTGATATATTATTAACAACAAACAAACATTCAAAGGAGATTAATACATATGAAAAGAATATTGTCACTATTATTAATTATTAGTATGATGTTTAGTACTAATATAATGATATATGGAGCAGACGATGAACCCTCATATTGGGCAAAAGAAGATGTTATGAAGGCAATTGATAAAGGATATATCCCAGAACATCTGCAGAATAATTATAAGCAACCTATTACTAGAGAAGAATTTGCCGAAATAATGGTTACTGCTATTTTTGTTGCTAGAAATGAAACAATTGATAGTGCTCACTTTGATACTAAAAGCGAATGGCATTTTCAGACTCTGACTCCTGAAAATTTTCTCTCTAAAGTAACTACAACCGAATATTTTACCGATACAGACAATCCTTATATAAAAGTTGCTAACATACTTGGTATTATTAACGGTGATGGTAACCATAAATTCCACCCTGATGAACTAATAACAAGAGAGCAGGCTGCTGTTATGTTTATGAATTATTTACATACATTACGACTCGGAGTTCGAGAGAATGCTGTTAAGGAATTATCAGATTTAGATGAAGCCTCTATCTGGGCTAGAGAAGCTGTAATATGTGCCTATAGCAGAGGCTATATAAAGGGCATTAAAAATCCAATAATAAATAATTCTAAAATTATTGAAAAAGGTTATTTTGATACAAAAAGCAATCTCACTAGAGAACAAGCTATTACTATAGTATTAAGAATATACAAACAACAAAATCAATTTAATAATTTACTCCTGCGAGGTTATGTGCGTATATCTATGGATGCCCTTATGTCTGGTTTTGAAATTGATGGTAATACTGTAACAATGAAAAAATCTGGATTTGATTCTAAATATACACTGACTATGAAATATCTAAAAAGTGCAGCATTAGACGACTATGTTAATAACTATACTTCTGAAGAAATTGATGCTATTGGTGTACTTCCTTTAGGAACAGAGACTGTTCGTAATAAATATTCGATCGAAAGAATGGATAGAATACTATCAGGCAAAGAAGTTACCTATGATTATGAAGTTTTTTCTGCTACGTATAACAAATCAGGTTATCTAGTAATATTTGAAAAAAACGAAGATTATAGATATTTGGATGGAGATGGTGGTCGTCTATTTTATTGTATCAATGGTACTCTTCATAGAGTTAAACTAAAATCAATTAAATAATGTAAATATTAAAACGTATAAGACTATCTTTTTATACGTTTTTTTAATTTATAAGGAGACAAAATTATATGAAACGTAAAATATCAACATTATTACTAATATTTATGTTAATAACATCAATTATACCTTGTAATGCCTATGTACCAGATAATGGTGCTACAATAGGTGGGCATGGCTCTATTCCTGGAGGTGGAACAACTGGTAAAGGTGGTGGTATATGTAAAACACCCTGCTTTAGAGTAGGTATTATATCCGAAGAGTTTCGAGAGCCCTTAAATTATGATGATAAATACCCTATACCTGTAAATGAACAGATAGAACAACAATACGTTAACCATTTTCCCCGAATGTCTAATTCAATAATATTTTGCCCTCCAGATGCTTATGTAGATAATTCAGTAATTAAATGGTATAACTCAAGTTCTTCGAATCTTGACCCTGTAGATAGTCAATTTAATTCCTATAAACTTAGAAAACTTGGTGACAGTTACATAGGAGGTGATATATTTTATGAAGAATTAAAAAACAAACTAACAACCAATCAAATTACAGATTTAGCAGGTGGTAAATGGTTAGAAGTGTTAGATATCAACTCTGCATCAGAATGTCAACAAGTGTGGAATTATATACTAAAAGATTGGTCTTCGGAAAATAATTCTCTAGTTTTACAAAGTAACCTAAATAGCTTTACTCACTTTAATGAAGATTCTATCCAAGACCATGAAAAATTAGCAAACCAACTAGGCTACCTCCAACTCTTAATGACACTCTACGTATTAGCCCCACCCCCTTTTCAAGATAACATCTATAAAACAATAGAAAGATACATTATCAAAGATGATGTTCTAACCAATCCCCCTATTGTAGCAATAGATACCGTCGTAAGAGTATCAGCACCTGATTATTCCTCTAAATATATGTATATTCCATGTGTAGATTATATGATGTTTGTATCAGGTGTAACAGCTGCCAATCATCTCACCTCCCCTACTGCCCCAGCTTTTGATACTCCTGAATCTGAATGGGAATATGGAAGCGATCATACAAGAACAATAATTAAAAACCTAGTCAATAAATCAATCTCTGATGCCCCTAACTGGAAAAGGATAACTAGTTATTATGGTAATGCTTTCAAATACAATGGTTTTGCTTGGGGTCAATCTGGTGTCATTGGTAAATCAAGCAGAATATATACCGGCTCAGGTTCAGCTG
The DNA here is from genome assembly GCF_036985595.1 of Vallitalea maricola. Classification (NCBI taxonomy): domain Bacteria; kingdom Bacillati; phylum Bacillota; class Clostridia; order Lachnospirales; family Vallitaleaceae; genus Vallitalea; species Vallitalea maricola. The sequence continues at coordinate 27,647 of NZ_BTPU01000045.1, forward strand.
AATGGAAAACAACTCAGGATGAAATAACAGGAATTATGGAAGCACTAACATTCAAAGATTCCCATTATGGTTTTGTATTAGTATCCGCATATCAAACATTTGCACCTCCCGATAATCCAACAGGAGGTTTTTCCATCACAACAGATGCACCCTCACCTGAAATGATAAAGGAAGAAAATGCCACGGTCATTGGTGATGTCATCAAAATAACCTTAAAAGGCAACATAAATAATCTAGAAAAGGATGCATGGAACAAACAATTGAGTTATGATACTTTTGAAGCTGGATACCCGAAAATCAAACTAGATCTTGAGGTTATGCATCCATCAGATAGTGCTTACTCTGACATATTAAATTCCCAATACCAATTGACTACAACAAATAACTGTTCCTACTCTAGTGATTGGCAGTATATTGATAAAGATGATTTATTGGGTTTTATTACAGGTAAAGTTCCTTTGGAATATATTCACGAAGTTATGGATTATCCCGTTGAACCTTCATCTTCATATACTTTTAAATACAAATCATCCATAGAAGTACAATTAAGTTCAAAGAAAAAAGCAATTACTCTAAATGCAATACCCACTAATACTGGACAAAAAACATTCAATACCCCTGACCCAACATCAGTAATTTATACAATACCTACATATGCTTCTGAAATAAAACAAGGTCGCCCTTATGGAGAAACTTTTGAAGCTATGGCTGGTACTCCAACTACAAGAGACCTGTATTTTGCAACTGGCGGTAGTGAATTTATAATTGAGATACATGCTAAGTACTGTAAAGACCAAAAAATTGCAAGAACCTATAAATCAAAGTTTTCAGGAACTCCTTGCGAATTTCAGACTGGAGACCAAGCAGGCAGCTATACTTTACCTTCACCATCAGGTGCAAACAGTTCTGACACTAGCGTTAATGTGCATGGTGGAGATCTAACTATCTCAGCAACATGGACAGGTTCACTACCTTGGACAGGCTCAGTCTCCTACTGGGACCATGGTACAAGTGTTACTAACTCATGGGATTACTCTAATTATGAAACAGCCAAATCCCAAGCCCAAGATTGGATATCTACTATAAGTAATTATGAAATATCCCATACAGCTGCAAGTGATAAAGAAACAAGAACCTTCAATAACTGGAATGCACATATAACAACAGATAGTAGAAATGATGGTCCATCTGGTGATGCAGACCCTGGACAAGAATATATAGCCCCTACTCCACCTTCTGGAGATCCACCAACAGGTGGTGATGATGGTCAAGATTATGTTGCAGCAAGTGGTCATGATGGAGGTCCCGGTAATTATACAATAACAGTAACTGGTTCTATCCCTGCTCATATCCTATGTGGTCCTTGCCATACTCACGAATTACCTGCTGTAGAAGATACATGGAAACAAGAATTAACTTATGATACAGCAAAAATTACTAATGTTAATGTATGGAAGATACATCGTAGTATGGTTAATGGTATGATCACTCTCCTAGACACGGATGAAGTAACTGCTGACATCGTTCAGGGAGATCCCAATATATTTTATAACATAGCAAAAACAGAATCCTCCAAAGACGGAAGAATAAGATACAGTCTCGAACCACAACAGCATGATACAGTCGTATGGGATGAAGGTATTAGAACAAACAAATGTAACGGTCTAGGTTCTTCACCCTATGTCTCAGGTTCTGGACATAATTCAGATTATGCTCATGGTATTCTTTATACCAATAACAGCTATTCAACTCAGGAAAACTATCACAAGTTAAATGCAGATAATATAGATAAACAAACAGAAGAATATAATAAATTTGATTCCAGAAGAAATATGGAAAACAAAGCTACCGTAATATCTGATTTTGTTATCTTGCAAACATCTTCTGGAGACCAGTCCTTATTATATTTCGATAAAGAATCTGAGATAGTAAAATCACAACAACAGTTTCAAAAAGTAGCCAGTACCTTTGATGAAATGTGGCTTAATAATCCAGAATCATGTGCCAAATGGTTAGGTTATGAAATTAATGTAGGCTCTTACAATGGAGAATTCTTTTCACCAAAAACAAAGTATAATGGTACAGGAGACAAACACAAAACAATGACCATATTAGATGATGATCCTGCTCATACGATAATACGACCTCCCCGCCCTTCTCAACCTCTGCGTATTGTAAAAACAGGTTTAGACATTAAGGATACTATAAGTAATGGCGAATACATAACGGGTACATCTTCAGTATTCTATAAAAACATATTAAGCACTGGAAAAAGCTCACATTATCAAGATGAATATAACCCTGATTATGGAGAATCAGGTCTTACTTACGAAACTAAATATCAAGACTCAGAAAATTTCACTAAGATAAATGATATAGTTATACATAATCCTGTATCCGCTGAATCAGCCATTATATATCCAATAGATTCATCAATGGATCAACGTGTTTTTGACAATGATAATCATATTGGCGGAAATCTACAACCAGATATAACTGAATATGTTACGAAACTGAAAGAAATACATCCTTATCAAAATTTTATTTATAATGGTAATGCAGAAGAAACTACTCCTAATGGAAATATTGTTAACTGGATAGGTGAAGTTAATAATAAAGATGGTGTAACATTTAAAAGGATAGAAAGCAATGATAAAATAGCTGGAAAAGGTTCTTTTTATATTGAAGTACCGGCTAAATCTAATAGAATAGCAAAATATGTTACAACATCTCTCGTTGAACCTAACATCAATTACAGTTTTACAGGTATGATGAAATGTCATAATTGCTTTGGTAACTTTTTAATAGAAGCACTTGATTCGAATGATAATGTTTTGGATACATGGTCCTCAGAATCTTACTCAGATGTACAGACTAAAACTATGAATATCTCCTTCCGGTCACCAGCTAATACTGCAAAATTAAGAGTCAATATAATAAATGGTAACTCTAATAACACCGATAATACCAATGAATATATTATAGCCGATAATCTTTCTATTACGAAAGAAAATGGCGATACATGTGAATGGGTACCAAATAAATATACAATCTATGAAGAAAGAGAAATGGACAATCCTGATTATGTAAACCCATATACGATTACAAACCCTGAATATATCCCTGAGAAGATAGTAAAGAATCCAAATTATGTACCACCTATCAACGTACCTCAACAAAATATTTATTCAGGCTCTTATACTTTTAAAAATCCAGCAACAGTTAGAGTTAATTTATATGGTGCTGGTGGTGGTTACTATCAACATTTAGACCATGAAAAATATTATACTAACAGTCAATATGGAAATGGTATCGTATACGTAGATACAGGTGATATTTTATCATGGAATGGGACTAATCTATATAAAAACAACAGTATAATAGCAAGCTATAGATATGGTACTACCTCAGGACGTAGTGCTGATTCTTGTGCTGATGCAGAAAGATTAGCAAGAAATAATGGGGGTAGTGTTTCTAACTATGCTCTATCAAATTTCTCTTACTCAGGTTCTAGCAGTAATTATTTTACAGTTCCTGCTTATAATCAGCCTGGAAACGGAGAACCAGAATATATTACCATCCCTGCAGTTGGAGAACCTACTATCCTAATAAATAATGCTAACTATGAACCCGCAGTTGTATCTAATGGAGTTATCACTCCTGCAAAAGGAACGCCATATATACCTGATTTATCCCCTACACTAACATCCATTGTTAAAACTGAAAAGACTTTATCTCAACCTCCTGATGACTGGTATGAAACAATACTAGAAGTAATTCCAGCTAATCCAAATATCAAACTTCCAGATGGTAATACTTCATCAGGAGATATGCTAATGCTTGATTATCCATTTAAAATATATTTTCCTAACGAAGGTGATTTTTATGGAAATGGAGCATTAGGTCTTGCTGAAACCAGTGAGTATAGAGGTAAAGGATTTACAGATAACATGGATACAACTGAATGGACTTCTGAAAAAATTGCTAAGTTTGATTATAATGTAATTTATAATAACGTCCTATACCCTGCTGGTTCAGAGATTTCTTTATATCCAATTAATCAGGAATGGTATCACTTTTATTTACCACTAGCTAATAAAGAAGCCATAAGTGCTGGCGTAAAATTCTATGCTGTTGCCAATAACGGCTCTGGTATTGATAATACTAAACCAACTAATAAGAAAAGGTATAATAATAAAAATGCCAGACATTCCGCACTTAAGCAATATAACATAGATATTGTTGGTCGTATAGGTAATCTTGTTATGGAAGATACAGGTGATTTTAGATTCTCTAATATATTCAAGAAACCTGTAACTCCTACTGATTGGTATATACCTAATGTAGTACCAAAAGTACAAATAGATCAACAGAACAATTATATAGGTAACTCAGTAGATATAAGAGGCGAATCTGCTTCACCAATTACCAATTATCTTAATACTTACGGCTGCCTTGATTTTCTCCAAAAAGCACCTTTAAGTTTTCCTCTATCTCCTTCAATAAATAATATAGAGGCTTTAAAAAGGCAGCCGTTAAGAGTAGGTTATCCAATATTTATGGATATACAAACTATCGGTAATTATTATTCCTATATGCAAATCATTCCTTATTATTATGGACTCAATCTAAATACAGGAGAATTAACTCCTTTGGATGTATATATGGAAGTTGATAAAAAATATCAGCCTATTAATATATTTGGTGGTGGGCAATCCATATTAGACTACCCAATTACTCTTAACTGGGAAGAAGAATCTGCCAGACGTAATTATCTTAAAGAAGAGCAAGATATTACCGAATTTGTTAGAGACAATACTTATAATGTTGACTCACAAGGTAATGAAATACCTATAGGTATGCCTATAGGAAAATACCACACATACGGAAATGCACAATTCATGCAGCTTAATGAACGAAATAGAACATTCATAGGTACTCCATACACTTACGGTATGAACAGGAACCCAGGTAATCTACTCTCCGATTATGCCTACAATCAACAGGCTCAGAGGTGGCATTTTACCTTTAAACTTCCATCATCAACTATATTCGTACCTCACGGCTCTAATATAACCAACAGCAATTTAAAAAAGATAATGAATGATTCAACAGTTGTTATTGCTGCCGCTAATATAAAAGCTATTGGAGATACTTACTGCTTACAATACAAACATCATGGAGGAAATGGAAGCGTAACACTAGCTGGTAAAACACATTCTTTAGATTCAATTCCTTATAGTGTATATGCTGTTTATTCATCAGAAAAATCTTCATCAGACGATTTAAGTACTTCTGGAACCCATTAACTAACTAAAAGCTATTTAATCCAATATTATCTTGAATAATAAAATTTTAGAAAAGAGTAAATAAATACTATTTACTCTTTTTTTAATTAAAATCAAATAGCTTAGGAGGCATAAATATGAAAAAAATAATTATTACAGTTATTATATTTATAATCTGCTGCCCTATAACAGTCTATGCAGAAAATGCTTCTGCCCTATTGGATCTATATGGAATTGAAAAAGTAGTTTCTGTAGAAACGGAAGAAAAATTGTTACAAGATATAACCAAAGAGTATTATAGTGTGCAAACAGAAATCAATAAAGATGAAATGGTAGAAAAAGCTATAGATATTTATTCAACTAATTATGAAAACATCCTTAGTAAATATGATTCTGAGATTAATACCCTTCAACAACAGCTAATAGAATTAAAAACTACTGTTTACGAAAACAGAAATAACACTGTGGAGTATCTTTTAGAGTTAGATTCAGAATATAAATCAATTCAACTTCATATACAAGATTTATTAAAGGAGAGAAAAGTACAAGTTCAACAACTAGATCTATTATCTTTTGATAATGCAAATGCAAAGGAAATGGAAAAAAAATCTAAACAGCTTAAAAGTAAATTAAACTCTCAAAAAAAGGCATATGAAAAAGCTATAACATATCCCGAATTAGGAGATGTAAATAATCTTAATTATCCTTTGAATAAATCCAGCCATGTTACATCTGGATTTGGTACAAGAACCGATCCCATAGAAAAAGATAAAATACAGTTCCATAATGGAATAGATTTATCAGCTGCTTTAAAAACAGAAGTAACTGCTCTATTTAATGGTACTGTTGAAAAAGCAGGACATAGTGATGCTCTAGGCTATTATGTTATCCTCAATCATGGCAAAGGAATTAGAACTATATACGGACATCTAAATCATTATATCGTAAGCCAAGGACAACAAGTAAACCAATATGAAGTCATAGCAAGTTCCGGTAATTCTGGTAGTAGAAGTACTGGTCCTCATTTACACTTAGGGCTTTATATTAACGGTGAAGCTGTTGATCCTAGTAAAGTATTCAAATAACTACTTTTTTAGATTAGTCACATTAAAATATTTATAAGGAGGCAATCAAATGCTAGTAACTTCAAAAAAACGATATTTACCTACTACTATCAACACTCTGGTTTTATCTAAAAATGATGATTTTTTTTATATTCACAGAGATGTCTATGACAAAGCTATCATATTAAATGATAGCTTTACACTAGATGAACTCATCAACAACATAGAACCCCAGAATAATTTATCAGCGATTCATTATTTTTATGAAAATTCTCCTGCTCCAATTAATATTCTAGCTCCTTTCCTAGGTTTGGTGGTAGAAGGCTTACCAGAAGATATTGAAATACTTACTGGAGCAATACATGTAATAACTGCCGCAACAGACGTAAAAGCTTTTACCAGGATACATACAGAACTGCGTAAGACCTTGGAATTTTCATTATATATCCAAGAAGAATATGAAATGGCTTGGGAAAGATTTTTTATGACCAGCATTCCATATGAAGAAAGAAATACGCTAGTCAATAATCAACCTGCACCTATACAAGAAGAACCTATAAATAACCATTCTGAAGAAAAAAATGAAAATAGTACCCTTCCTAATTTAGAGAGTAATACTGATGAACTCATAGAAGTATATGATGAATTTTCTAAGGAAATGGAAAAAGAGAAACTAAGAAACATTCTTCAAATTGATGATATGAATATATAAGCAATTTGGTAATATGTCA
>NZ_BTPU01000046.1:0-48420 GCF_036985595.1 Vallitalea maricola
TGCAATATTTGAATCCTATTTTACACCTTGTGTTGAAATAGGATGGAGATTAGATAATAAGTATTGGAATAAGGGATATGCAACTGAAGGTGCTAAAGCATGTTTAAAGTATGGATTCAATATTATAGGATTGAATGATATATATTCTTTTACATCACAATTAAACGAGCCATCTATTAATGTAATGAAAAAAATAGGTTTAATAGAACAAGGTACATTTAATCATCCAAAAGTAGAGAAGGATAATCATTTGAGGACACATGTTTTATATAAGATTGATAAAGCTAGATATGATAAATCATAATTTTATGAATAAGAAAAAACATATGTCAGAAAAGAAGAGATTATTTTGGAAAAGATATTTGGACAAGAATATTTGATCTATAAATTAAAGGTATATCGTTGTATTCCATGGTTTCCCGAATAGAATTTTGTTTATCTTAAGAAGAATGGAAGAATAATGTAGGTGTGAAAAAAAGTTGAAAGTATAAAAAATAAAATATGATATAATGGTACTTAGTAGTTTAATAGAATTCTTAATAGGGAGGATAATTTATGGGATTCAATAAGTTGTTTTGGGGTTTTATTTTTTTATTTGATTTTAGAATAGGTGGAATAGATATCCTGCCAGATGTTATAGGATACATTCTATTTTATCAGGGATTATCAATATTAGAAGAAAAGAATGAGTGTTTTGGTAAAGCAAAAAAATTCGCATTTCCTATGATATTCTTAGCGATTTTTGATATTTATCAACCACAAATTAATGAAATAGGTGGTAATCCATTAGGTGTAGTAGGAATTTTAGTGGGTATAACTTCTTTGATTCTTGGCATAATGATGGTTTACAATATCTGTAATGGAATAGCAAACGAGGCTAGACTTACCAATAATCATCAATTAGAATCACAAGCTAATAATAGATGGCATTTATACTTAATAAATAACATTATTATCATTGTAGGTATCATGATACCAATGCTAATTGGAGTGTTTTTCATTGTAGTAATAATATTCTCTTTAGTGACATATGTACTGATGTTAGGGTTAATGAAAACAGCATCACATACATTGGAGTAAATTAAATACCATTTTTGTGATTATTTAGAGGTCTTTATCTATTTAAAATGTACTTAAAAAGGGGAAATATATATGAGTAAAGAATTATCAGATATGACTTTGGAAGAATTATGGAAGCTATTTCCAATAATATTAAAAGAACATAATACCGATTACCTAAATTGGTACAATGATGAAAAACAACAACTGTTAGAAATTATTGATAAGGGAGATATTAAGCGAATTAATCATATTGGAAGTAGTAGCGTCAAAGGATTAATTTCTAAACCAATAGTAGATATTTTGTTAGAAATAAATAATGAAATAAATATAGATCAATTAATAAGTAAGTTAATAAATAATGGATGGACTATAATGTCATCTGAAAAAAGTCCTATTTTAAATATGTCATTTAATAAAGGATATACAATAAAAGGCTTTGCAGAAAAAGTATTTCATTTACATGTCCGATATTATGATAACTGGAATGAACTATATTTTAGAGATTATCTCAGAGAACATGAAGAAGTTGCTGATGAATATGGTCGGTTAAAATTAAGTTTGCTAGACAAGTATAAGAATAATAGAGATGGTTATACTAATGCGAAAACTGATTTCATCTTAAAATATACAGAAAAGGCAAAAGAAGAGTTTGGTGACAAGTATAAACCGTAATATATATCAATTTAAGAAATTTGGATTTGTATTTTTATCATATACATGAGGTGGGGGTTACTTTATAGTTATGAATTAGATTAGTTAAGAAACTAATCGGGAAAGTAAGGTGAGGAAGAGATATTAAGAGATGAGTAAGAAAATTAGATACAAGTTCAAGGAGGCAAATGATGATTAACCGAATTAAAGAAGGAGATGCTATTGGCATTTTTTCACCCTCTAAACCAATTACAAGTACTTGTAATAAGAGATACTCTAGAGCAAAAAGTTTTTTAGAAAGTAAGGGCTTTAGAATTATTGAAGGTAAATTAACAGGGAAAAATGATTTTTATAGGTCAGGTAGTATAATAGAAAGAGCAGAAGAGTTGAATGAATTAATAAGAAATCCAGAAGTACGATGCATTATGTCTACTATTGGGGGAATGAATTCAAATTCAATAATACCATATATTGATTACGATGCATTTAGAAAAGACCCCAAAATTATAATTGGATATTCGGACGTCACAGCTATCTTATTTGCAATATACGCTATAACTGGAATTACAACTTTTTATGGTCCTGCATTAGTAGCTTCTTTTGGAGAGTTAGAACCATATAACGAATTAACATATAATTATTTTACTGAGGTATTAGTACATAAAAATAGTAATCATCATAAATATAAGATGCCAGAAGTATGGACAGAAGAATTTATTGATTGGGAATCACAAGAAAAATCTAAGAATATGATTAAGAACAAATGGATAACAAGAAAAAAAGGAGAAGCAGAGGGTAGATTAATTGTTGGTAACTTAAATACAATGACTGGAATATGGGGAAGTCAATACATGCCTAAAATTCTTGAAGGAGATATATTATTTATTGAAGATTCATTAAAAGATGCAGCTACAGTAGAACGATTATTTTCATTGTTAAAGGTTAATGATGTTTTTGAACGTATCAGTGGTCTGATTCTGGGTAAGCATGAAAAATTTAATGATAGAAATACAGGAAGAAAGCCATATGAAATACTTGAAGAAGTATTAGGAGAAAATAATATTCCTTTCTTAGCAGAGGTTGATTGTTGTCACACACATCCAATGTTTACTATGCCCATTGGCAAGAAAATTAAGTTGAATGCAACTGAAAAAACAATAGAATTAATAGAAGAGATATTTTAAGCTAGTAAACGTAAATAATTTGACAAGGAGAATCAATAAAATGAAATTTTTAAATACATTAATAGTTGTTTCAAATATGCAAAAGTCAAAACAATTTTACTATGAAGTACTTGGTTTAGAAGTGGTTGTGGATATGGGTACTAATGTTACTTTAACAGGTGGTATAGCATTACAAACGAAAGATACTTGGGCAAAATTTATTCGCAAACGGGATAGAGAAATTGTTTTTGGTGGAAATGTAGCTGAGTTATATTTTGAAGAAGATGATTTTGATTGTTTTATTCAAAGGTTGAATGACATTGAAAATATGAATTATGTACATAATGTGATAGAACATTCTTGGGGACAACGTGTTATTCGTTTCTATGATCCTGACCAACATATTATCGAAGTTGGGGAAAATATGACGATGGTGGTAAAACGATTCATAGATAGTGGTTTATCAATTGAAGATACTGCTATTAGGATGGATGTGCCAGTTGAATATGTTAAATCTTGCTTAGAGTCTCTTAAAGATAGAAATTAGCAGGAGGATTTATGAGTATATTTAATTTTATTAAGCATAAAGAACAAAATATAATTATGATTATGATTTTTATGATTCTAAATTCCAGTCATACATAGAAGATATAAGGAAAAAAATAATTGAAAAGTTTATAGTATCTTATTGATTTTGTATTAGATTTATATTACGATTATTTAAATGATAATAAATGGTGTGTATTACCATTAATTTATTAAGGAGGATAAAAATGAAGAAAAGAGAAATTTTTATGTTATCTGTGTTAACATTTTTTATGGGTATGGTATTAGGATTCATAATTTCACCAGCGAAAAACGGTTTTGGAAATAATACTTGGAATACAATAAATAATAATTATGATAAAAAGCATATAGAAGCTGAGGAATCTGAGTGATTTCATAGCTAAATAATGATTTAATTAACTTTCTGGTTTTAAAAAGCTCATTATTCATGTAATAGAGTAAAATTACTTCTATATCATTTAAGAATATTAAGGTATTTTCTAAACATATAATATTGTAATTAATATGTATTGTGAGATGGAGTGTATTAATAAGACATATATTGTAACAATTATAAAGGTATTTATTACAGGTGTAGTTATTTTAGCTATATTAGGTATTGTTACTATTTTTATTAATATCAATAAAAATAATGGAATCAAGGAAGCAACTACATATGAATTTCCTTTACAAAGAGATGTAATTGAGCAAGTAATTGAGGAAAAACAATTAACTTGGTGGATAGAAGATGAACAATCTTTTATAGAAGATCAGTCTATTTTCTCGTGTAGAAATAATGAGGATGTCTTTTGTAGCCTGAATACTTATTGCGGAGATAAAGGTAGATTTATTATATTACAATTCCATTTCCCACAAGATTATACTTCTGAGCAAATACAGCAGTTTAACCAAAAGGAATGGTTGAATATATTAGAAGTCGCATGTAAGTTTTACTGTAACAGTATAGATACGAATAAAGTCTATAAAGAGTTTTTATCGTATTTAGAGAGAAGAGACAGTGTAAAACATGAGTATGGATACTTTGCAAAACGTATAGACGATACTCATTTTAGAGTAAATTTATCTTCATTTAGAAATGATAGTAGCCATTATCAATTAAGTGCTTTAAGAATTATGAACAATAAGGCATATGAAAATATTGTAGCTTCAAGGGTAGATGGGTGGAAAAGTTACTCAGTAAGCAAAGGGATAAAAATAATAGATGATATTAACGTTTTGGATATTAGAGAAATTAAACCAGAAGAACAATTAGTGAGATTAATTGTCAAAGGTCATTTAAAGGATATAAAAAGATTAAAAAAAATACCTAAAAATCTCCAAGAAGCACTAACATATCACCCTCATAAGGATGATTATTTTACTGCTAAGTTAACAGATGATACAGGTAGTATTGATGTGTTTTTAATTAAAACATCACTTAACTCAAGTGAATTGGGACAAAATAGAAATCACTATATAGATTATTATCCAAAGGATAAATTAATTATTATTAATTTTAGTACGTTAAATAAATAAAATGCTATTTGACAATATAAGGTGCAAGTGAAGATAACTAACTTAAGATTTATAATAATAGTATATAAGTTGCAATATATAGAGGATGATACTATGTTAAATAAACATAAAATAAATATAAAGAAAGTTATATTGGTATTAATAATTATCCTAATACCTGTTTTTACATATAGTATTGATTCAAAATTAGTATTGCAAGATAAGAAACCAATCTTTGTTGTAAAAACAGGAATGTATAAAGATGGAGGAACAACAGAATATTGGGGATTAGGATATCAAGTTATAAAGTGGAACATGCTAACTATAGATGGTTATAAATTTGGCTATGAAATATTTCATGTACCAAATTTTAGAGATGTAAATGATGGACCTGTCAAAAAACTCAAGCTCATAAAAGATTAGTATTTAATTTATTTATAACAACAAGTATCAAAGGTGAAGGAAATTTTTAATGATAATATAAAATAGGATAAATTTGTACAAGTAGTATATGTAATAGTAAATCTAAATATATTAAAAAGCAGAACTTAAGACAAAAAAAAGATTATGTTGATTGCATAAGATTTTGATATAGTAATGATATAAACCATAGCTTTATAACATTGGAGGTGTATTATGAGTAAGAAAAAACAACTTGTTGTTGGAATAGCGGGGGGATCAGGAAGTGGAAAATCTACGATATGTTCTTATTTTGAAAATGCTCTAGATGATTTAAATGTTAAGAGTATTCATATGGATGATTATTATAAAACAAATAAACCAGATGTAATCTCTCCTTTCACAGGTGTTGTCTATGCAGATTTTAACCATCCTGATTCATTTGATTTTGATAGATTACTTAATCAATATAGTATTATTGCAGAACAAGATGTGGATGTAATAATTATAGAAGGGCTAATGACACTTTATGAAGAAAGAATAAGAGAAATTCTTGACTTGAAAATTTATATAGATTGTCAAGCGGATGAACGGATTATAAGAAGGATTAGTCGAAATTCATCGTGGGGAGAAAGTTTTGAAGAAATAACTTCAGTGTATTTAGATGCAGTAAGATATAGACATAATGAATTTGTTGAGCCATCCCGTTGGTACGCGGATTTTATTTTAAATGGTTCTAATACATCACAAATTGGAAAAGATATAATAATTAAATGGATAAGAGATCAAATAAATAATTGAAATAATTATAATTATTATATGAAGAAGTATTATATATAGTATTATAAAAAGATTTAAGGATTGAATAATTTATTCAAAAAACAAGATGCAGAGTATATTTATGACAATTACGAGTATAAAAAGTATACTTCTAGAGAATATATAACTGAAAGAATTCAAAAAGATAGTTCTTTAGGGATAATTGAAGATGATAGGTTAGTTGGATGGATTATGATTCATGATGATGGTGCAATAGGAATGTTAAATGTACTCCTAGCTTATAGAAAGAAAGGATATGGATACGAACTAACGTTGGCTATTAAAGAAGTAAGACAACTACGTAAAAAACCTTTTTTGCATATAGAAGAAGATAATATAAAATCAACAAAGTTAGCTTTGAAGCTGGATTTGGAAAAGATAGAAGAGTTCATTGGTTTAAATTAAGATAATTATTTATATAAATAACATATTCAAACATTGTTATTTGAGGGAGAAGGAGTATAATGATTAATAAATTTAAAATGATTTGTATCTTAGGAATTATAGCTTTAGTTATAATGGGATGTTCAAAAATAGCTGGAATAGAAAAAGGTACTGTTAAGGTAACCAGTAGTGATCTATTTGAAGGTGAGTCCAAGAAATTGAAACCACATATGGGACTAATTTCTGGTTGTGTCAAAGTAAAATATAAAGGTGATAAAAAATTCATTAGCTGTAAATATGAGATATGGGAAAATGGAGAAATATCGGAAACAAGTGGTTTGTTTTCAAAAAGCATAGATGGAGAATTTGATGGTGAAGTTAGTATATCTCTAAAAGAATTGATTAATAATGAATTAGAGATATCAGAAGACATGATAATGACAACAGCTATAGGGAATGAATCAGGATATAATAGTAATAGAAGATATATAAAAAGATTTGATAAAGAATATGGTTATTCACCATATGACTTAACTGAAGAAATCATTGAAACAGATGAAGCTGAAATAGATGTTTGGGGGTTAATGGCAGAGGATGATAATATATATAGCCCAAAATCCAGTATCCAAGCAACAGCAAAAGAAATGGATTGGGCAATAGTATTAAAAATATATTTTGAAGACTAAGGATGGGGTAGCTGGGAGGATAACATAATGAAGAGACTTAAAATTATAATTGGAATATTATTATTGCTTATTATTGTATTATATGTAATTCTACAAGTTAGTAAATCTAGAACATTCCAGTTTTTTGGTGGTATAGTTAGAAATATTAATACAGAAGAAAAATTAGTAGCATTGACTTTTGACGATGGTCCTACACATAATACAGATAAAATTATTGATATCTTAGATGAACTAGATGTAAAAGCAACTTTCTTTGTTACAGGTAAAGAATTAGAAGAAAATCTAGAACAAGGGAAAAAACTTGTGAATGCAGGACATGAATTAGGTAATCATTCTTATTCACATAGTAGAATGATTTTTAAATCTCCATCTTTTATTAAAGATGAAATTGAAGAAACGAATAAGCTAATACGACAAGCAGGATATAAGGGAGAAATACATTTTAGACCTCCTTATTTTAAGAAGCTAATATTTCTACCTTACTATTTACATAAAAATGATATTAATACAATTTTATGTGATGTAGAGCCAGAGACTATTCTTGGTTTTTCAGCTAGTTCAGAGGAAATAAGTAAATATGTGATAGAAAATTCAAAAGAAGGTTCTATAATATTATTACATATAATGTATGACAGTAGAACAGAAATTCTTGAATCTTTAGATGAGATAGTAAATGGTTTAAGGAAAAAGGGATACGATTTTGCAACTATATCACAATTGTTAGATAAAAAGTAGTTCCAAAAAATTATCCTAGATACAAACTTGAATAATACAATGGCACAACACGTATATGAAAAAATAGGTTTTAAACGAATAAAAGTTAATTATAATTCGTGGAAAAATCAACTTGGTGAAATTCAATCTTCTGTAGATTATGAATTGTTGAAAGCTGATTATCTAAATGATATAAAATATAAAATTGATGAAGATAGATAATTTAGAGGAGATAAACAATATGAAAAATATTTGTAATATTATTATGATAATATTTGTGTCTATTTGTATTTGTGGTTGTAAAAGCACTAAGAATAGAGATGTTTATAGGGATATTAATAATATTAATATAGAGATAGTAAGTACATCAGAACTTGAAAGTGGTATATATTATACATTAGATGTAATTAATGATAGTAAAGAATTAATAAAATATGTTGAAATTATGTTAGGTTATACAATAACAAAGGAAGCTAAAGAAGATGGAATAGTTGGTCCAATAATGTTTCAAGGAAAAACAGTAGACAACCCTATCGATTTGAAACCAGGAGAAAAAAAGACATTCACAGTACATGTTCCGACACCATTATTAAAACAAGATAAAATTAATATGGATAACATACAAATTTTTTTACAAGGGTATTTTTCAGAAATTAAAATTGAGAATAGATTCCAAAAAAGTGGAGATATAGATCTTATTAATGAAGATGATAAACAGTGAAAAAACTATAAGATTGGAGAGTTGAATATATGAAATTAAAAACATACCGATTAAGTTCATTTTCACAAACAGTAGATGGTGGAAATCCTGCAGGTGTAGTTCTAAATGCAGATAGTTTAGATGAAAAATCAATGTTAGAAATATCTTCTAAGATAGGATACTCTGAAACTGCATTTGTTTCACAATCAAAAGTAGCTGATTACAAAGTAAGGTTTTTTACACCAGTAAAAGAAGTAGACCTATGTGGTCATGCAACGATTGCAACATTTAATCTACTGAGGGATTTGCATATTTTACCTTGCGGAGAATATATTCAAGAAACAAAAGCAGGAATTCTTAAGATAATTGTTAATGATAACGATGTATTTATGGAACAGAATAAACCAGTATTTTTTGATATAATAAGCTTAGAAGAAATTAATAAATGCTTTGAATCATCCTTAACAAATATAGATAATCAACCAATTCAGATTGTCTCTACAGGTATGAGAGATATTATGTTACCAGTAAAGAACTTAGGAATTCTTAATGAATTACTGCCTAAGTTCAATGAGATTATTATGTTGAGTAATAAGTATGACGTATCTGGAATCCATGTTTTTACTCAAGAAGGAATAACAGATGCCAATGCAGTTTGCAGAAATTTTGCACCTAGAGATGGAATAAATGAAGAATCTGCAACTGGAACTTCAAATGGAGCTTTAGCTTGCTATTTAAATAGATACAGCAATGATACTAATTCAAGATACTTGTTTAAACAAGGATACAGTATGAATAAACCCTCTGAAATAAAAGTAGAATTAGGATATAATAATGAAAATATTGATAAAGTCTATGTTGGTGGTAATGCTGTAAGGATAGAGGGATAATTAAAATAATGAGAGGATGACTTAGATGATATTTTTAGGAGGAAGATTTTTATAAGTATTAAAAAGTAGCTTTAATCTGCCTAATAAAAAATTGAGAGGAAGGAAACTCAATTACTTCTAAAAGAGGTTAATTGGATTAATGAACCATGAATAAAGAAATTAAAATTGGAGCTGGAACTCAAGCAACTGTTTACCTTAACGATAATCATGCTATAAAGGTATTTAAAAAAGACTATAATAAAGCATATGCATTTTATGAAGCAATGATTAATTCATTAATAGAGGATGTAGGTTTGCCTATTGCAAAGGTGCACGAAGTCTTAGAAATTAATGATAATATTGCAATGAAAATGGATTTTATTGAGGGAGTTACTCTACACGAATGTTATTTATCTAATATTTATAATACAAGTAAATATGTTGATATACTGGTAGATATGCAGATAGAGATACATATCAAGAATATTCAGCTTCCTTATAATTTAAATAATAGACTTAGACAAAAAATATCAAGTAATAAGATGATTAATAAAACAAGCAAGAATAAATTATTATATATATTAGACAAGCTTCCAGACGGAAAATGTCTTTGCCACGGAGATTTTTATGGTTACAATGTAATAAAACAACAAGACAAATATTACATTATTGATTGGATTGATGCAACAAATGGTTGTGATAATGCTGATGTATGTCGTACCTATATGCTGTATCTGTTCCATTCACAAGAAATCGCAGAATTATATTTAGAAACATATTGTAATAGAACCAAAAAGGATAAAAAAGATGTTTTAGATTGGTTACCTATAATATTAGCGGCAAGACTGAGTGAAAACATTCAAAAAGAAGAAAAAGAAAAAATATTATCAGTAATTCAGGATTTATAGTAATTTAATTTTGTCAGATTATTTATTAACTATTAAGTGTATAAGTATTTAAAGCATAGAATTAAGGAGTATAATAATGAACCCATGGTTAAAAGTACCCTACGAAGATTATGAGAGGCATATGAGTGATGAGGATGTATGTCAATTACAGACACTAAATTTAATTTTCAAAACTCATGTAAAAAATCTTAAACCAAAATCGGTATTAGTATTAGGATGTACAGGAGGTAATGGTTTTGAGCATATTAATGATGAAATAACCGAAATAGTAGTGGGAGTAGATATTAATAAAGATTATCTAGATAGATGTAGAAAATTGTATAGCAATAAAAATTATATATTAGATTTAAGATGCATGGATATTAGTACTGAAGATATTTTAATACAAAATATTGATTTTATATCATGTGCACTTTTATTAGAGTATGTGGATAATCAAGCATTATTGAGCAAGATAAAAAAAGTAATGGATAAAAGCAGCAAACTGAATATTGTAATATAAAGAAATAATAAACATGAATTTGTTAGTGACACAGGAATAAAATCATTAAACGTTCTAAATGTATTATGTAATGAAGTTGAAGAAGATAAATTAGAAAATTTACTTGTACAATCTGAATATGAGATAGAGAGTAAAGAAATTCATAAGCTGCCAAATGGGAAAGAATTTTTATCATATACTTGTAAATGTAGTAAATATTGATATTATCAAAGGAATTAGTAGTAATAATTAAGGTTTATACCATGTGTATTGACAAAAAATAAACAAAGTGATATCATTAATTTAGAATAAATTTCAGTTTTTCTGAGAAATGTCTTAGTTAAACTGAAGGTAAAATCAAAGACCTTACAGAAAAGAGATATCTTATTTGATAGGAATTTGTGCAGAATTGTTATTTAACAGTTCTTTTGAGCTGTTTTTTATTTGCATGACTTCCTTTGTGGAAGTTTTTTTGTTATTTATGAATCTTTTATGTGGTAATAGCCACTCTTTGTTCTGGAGATCTTTTAAATTATAGGAGGTTATACAAATGGATACAAAAAGTTGGATAGACCAAGTTATAAAACAAGATCAAATTGATAAGTACTTAATTAATGGTAAAGATTTTATTAACGAAAATGAAATACATAACAAACTGAACACTAACAAAGACTGTAGCAAGGAAAAAGTCAGAGCTATACTTGATAAATCTTTGGCAGTTGAGAGATTGAGTTTTGATGAAACTGCTACATTACTTAACGTTACTGATGAAGATATGTGGGAAGAAATGTATGAAGTTGCAGCAGAAGTCAAAAGAAGAGTATATGATAATAGGATTGTATTTTTCGCACCACTTTATTGTGGTAATCTATGTGTTAACAGTTGTAGATACTGTGGATTCAGGAAAGAGAATGCAGGAGAAGAAAGAAAAGTATTAACTGCTGAAGAAATAAGAAGAGAAACTGATTATATTCTCAGCCAAGGACACAAAAGAGTCATCGTTGTTTATGGTGAACATCCAAAGACAGATGCTAAATATATAGCCGAAAGTATGAAAACAGTATATGATGTTAAAAAGAAATCAAGAAGTGGAAAGAATTCATATATAAGAAGAATAAATATTAATGCAGCACCTATGAGCATAGAAGATTTGAAGATGTTAAAGGAAGTAGGCATAGGTACATACCAAGTATTCCAAGAGACATATCACAAAGATACATATAAATCAGTTCATCCAAAAGGATTAAAAGCCAACTATAGATGGAGATTATACTCTCTTCATAGAGCAATGGATGCAGGTATTGATGATGTAGCTATAGGAGCTCTTTTTGGACTTTACGATTGGCGTTTTGAAGTTATGGGATTGTTATATCATACTGATGATCTTGAAAAACAATTTGGTATTGGTCCTCATACAATTTCATTCCCAAGACTTACACCAGCTTCGGGTTCACAACTTAGTATAGCTTCCAAATATCTAGTCAACAATAAAAATTTCAAAAAACTAGTTACAGTTTTAAGACTTGCAGTACCTTACACTGGATTAATAATAACTGCACGTGAAAACCCAGAGGTAAGAGATGAAGTTGTGAAAGTTGGATGTACACAATTAGATGCTTCAACAAAAATAGGTATAGGTGCTTATGATAAAGCTGCTCATAATGAAAAAGAAGACAAACAGCAATTTACTATTGGAGACAGCCGAACACTTGATCAAGTAGTTAATAAACTAGCTGAGATGGGTAAGATTACATCCTTCTGTACTGCCGGTTATAGATGTGGTAGAACAGGAGATAAGATAATGAATCTGTTGGAAAAAGGAACAGAAGGTAAGTTCTGTAAACTAAATGCTGTACTTACATTTAGGGAATACTTAGATGATTATGCTACAGAAGAAACTAAGAAAATAGGGGAAGAACTTATTAAGAAGGAATTTGAAGAAATCAATAACATGGAATTCTATAAAAATAATAAATTATTGAGTGTAATAAATGATTATTATAAAAGAATATCCGAAGGAGAAAGAGATCTATATGTGTAGAGAGGAACTTGAGAATATTGTAAAGGAGATTCATAATGAATTCCATGTTGAATTAGCTGTTTGTGAAGTCTTCAAAAGAAGATGGTCATACATTACAGGAACCAAAAATTATGTAAGTGGAAGATATAGAATAAATATAGACGAAAAATATGGTATAATAGTTAATTGTGAAGAACAAGATGTAGAAAAAATAAAGATGCATATTAAGAAAGGATAAGATGTCATTGAAAAGAGTTGCTGTAATAAGTGCTATATTAGAAAGACCAGAAGATACACAAAACACCTTTAACGCTATAGTCTCTTCTTATAAAGATATGGTAAAAGGAAGAATGGGATTACCTCTTATTGAAGAAGGAATTTCAGTGATAAGTATTACAGTAGTTGGAGAAATTAATGATATTAATAGTTTGAATGGTAAACTAGGTAAATTACCGAATACTCAAGTTAAAACTTCAATATCTAAAAAAGAGATTGAGTAGTTTATTATTAATTTAATTATAGTTATTAGATATTACATTATAAAAAAGAAGTTGTTTGTAAAAATGACTTCTTTTTTATAATGTAGAACAATGAAAAACTAAAAAAAATATAGTTTTTTCATATAACTGCATTGCATTATAAATAACATTTTTAGTTATATATACTTTTATTAATAGAATATAAAATTATAAGAATTAATATAAATTATTTGTAGATAAATACAATAGTTAACTAAATATAATTATTGTTTATCTATAAAAATAATATAATATTCAGCAAAAATATTGACATAAAGCCTATACTGATGTAAAATAAGACATAGAAAACATAATACTCGGTTGGAGATAATGGAGAACCACACAAGTAAACCTATCTATAGGTTAGCTTAGTGTGGTTTTTTTATGCCCAAAATATTATGATTAAGTACTTTTAAGTACATAGGAGATGTTGTAATGAATAATAAACAAGTTAAGAGTTTCCATAGTCAAACAGAAATGAACCCTATTATTGCAGCAGTTAACCATTTGGATAAACTTGATTTGGCTATTAAGTCACCTTGCAAAGTTATTTTTTTACTTACAGGAAGTATTTTTAACTTAAAAGAAATAGTACAGAAAGTAAAGGACAACGATATGGATATCTATATTCATTTTGACTTATTGCAAGGGTTTGCTAAGGATTCAATTGCACTTGAATACATTAGCAAACAGATTAAGCCTGATGGAATTATTACAACAAAAAGTAATCTTATTAAAAAAGCTAAAAATTTAAATTTGTGGGCAATCCAAAGACTTTTCATTTTTGATTCCAAATCATTGGAAACAGGAATCAACTCTGTAAACTTAACAAAGCCAGATACCATAGAAATTTTACCTGGAGCCATACCTAAGATTATTAACGAGATATACGACCGAACTAAGATACCATTGATAGCTGGAGGTTTAATAAGAAATAAAGAAGATGTAATTGAATGTCTTAAGGCTGGTGCCGAAGGGATTTCTGCAAGTACAGAAGAAATTTGGTATATGTAAGTTTTAAGGCGGACATTTACATAGAAAAACAAAACTAGGCAGGAGGGCAGAAGATGGGTTGAGTTTTAGGTAACATAGGAAAGGTAATTAAAAACATTTATTGAAAGGAGAGAGTTTTTTGAGTCTAGAATTAATTTTAATTGCGTTTGGTGGGGGAGTTTTAGGTGCACTGATTGGAGCATTACCAGCATTTATTTTTACAGGTTTTGTAGGACTTATTGGAATTGGGGTAGTATGTGCTGGAGGTCCTCCAACAATTTTGAATGATATTACTTTTGGGGCTTTTTTGGGACCACATATTGCTTTTGCTGGTGGTGTAGCAGCAGCAGCTTTTGCAGCGAATAAAAAGAAATTATTGGACAGTGGAATGAATACCACAGTTCCATTAAATAAATTTCAAGATATAAGTGTATTAATTGTTGGAGGTTTATTTGGTATATTAGGACAGTTATTGAATTACCTTTACTCTACAGTATGGACTCTTCCAACTGATACTGTTGCAATGACTGTAGTTACATCGGGCATAATTGCTAGATTAGTTTTTGGTAAAACAGGGTTGTTAGGTGTTAGAAATCCAGTTACAGCAGAAATGGCAGCAACTTCAGAGACAAAGAGAAGTATTTTGCCAACATCAAAAACAATAGCATATGATATCATCATGGCATTAGGATTGGGTATAGTAGTTTCTTATATTGCTATTATTACTGAAATAGCACCAATAGGTTTCTGTGTAAGTGCAGCTTCTTTAATATTTGTACAAATGGGATTTTCTGTTCCAACAACACATCATGTTACTTCAATTGCCGGATTGGCAGGCTTTATGTCAGGTAGTATTTATATTGGAGCACTTTTTGCAGTACTGGCGGCAATAATTTTCGAAATTGTAGCATTGAACTTCAACACCAATGCTGATTCACACATTGATCCTCCAGCTGCTTCAATATTTATTTGTGCTTTTATCATTATGGGGATATTTTAACTAAATAACTTTATTAAAAAATGGGAGGTAAACATTATGGATAAAAAATATATCATGGCATTAGATCAAGGAACAACTAGCTCTAGAGCAATAATATTCAATCATGAAGGTAAGATAGTAAATACAAGTCAAAAAGAATTCACTCAGGTATATCCAAAACCAGGCTGGGTTGAACATGATGCTATGGAGATTTGGGCAACCCAAAGTGGAGTAGCTAGAGAAGTTTTAGAATTATCGGGAATAAGACCAGATGAAGTAGCTGCGATAGGTATAACTAATCAAAGAGAAACAACTGTTGTATGGGATAAAAATACTGGAAAACCAATATACAATGCTATAGTATGGCAATGCAGAAGAACTGCAGATATATGTGATGGATTGAAAGCAAAAGGATTAGAAGACTACATAAAAGAAAGTACTGGTTTAATATTAGATGCTTATTTCTCAGGTACAAAAGTTAAGTGGATTCTTGATAATGTTGAAGGTGCCAGAGAAAAAGCTGAAAATGGAGAACTGTTATTCGGTAATATCGATACATGGTTAATATGGAACCTTACTAGAGGTAAAGTACATGTAACTGATTATTCTAATGCATCAAGGACAATGTTATATAACATTAAAGAATTAAGATGGGATGAAACAATACTTGACGAATTAGGTATACCAGCTTCTATGTTGCCAGAAGTAAAACAGTCTAGTGAGGTTTATGGTCATACTGATCCTAAGACTTTTGGTGGAGCCCAAATACCTATTGCTGGTATAGCAGGAGACCAACAGGCAGCATTATTCGGTCAAGCTTGTTTTCTACCAGGTATGGCGAAAAATACATATGGTACAGGATGTTTCATGTTAATGAATACAGGACAGGAAATGGTTAATTCTGATAGTGGTTTATTAACTACTATAGCATGGGGAGTAGATGGTAAAGTAGAATATGCTCTTGAAGGAAGTATATTTGTTGCTGGAGCTTCTGTACAATGGCTTAGAGATGAATTGAAATTAGTAGAAAATGCCAAGGATACTGAGTATTTTGCTACTCAAGTAGAAGATACTAATGGAGTGTATGTAGTTCCTGCTTTTGTTGGACTTGGTGCTCCATATTGGGATATGTATGCTAGAGGAACTATTGTAGGTCTTACACGTGGAGCCAATAAAAATCATATTATAAGAGCTACATTAGAATCAATCGCTTATCAATCAAGGGATGTACTTGAAGTAATGCAGGAGGATTCAGGTATAGAACTTCAAGCTCTAAAAGTTGATGGTGGAGCAGTAGCCAATAATTTCTTGATGCAGTTTCAATCAGACGTATTAGGAGTTGCAGTAGATAGACCAGTAGTTACTGAAACTACAGCTCTTGGTGCAGCCTTCTTAGCTGGTTTAGCAGTTGGATTCTGGAATAGTAAAGAAGAGATTGCTGATATGTGGGCTATAGATAAGCATTTTGAACCTGTAATGGAAAATGATTATAAAGAAAAGAAATATGCAGGATGGAAAAAAGCAGTTAAAAGATCATACCTATGGGAAGATCCAGAAGGAGAAAAATTAGGAAGCTGATATATACTTAATTGGCAGTAAAGTGTTGTTGTTTAGATATAGTTTAGTACAAAAATAAGCTAATATAATATGTTAGCTTATTTTTGTACATCAAATTGTTTATAATATACCAATGAAATTTACCTGAATTTAACATGGATTTTATATGGTTTCAATGTAAAACAGTTATAATCACAAAAAACAAATAGATAACTTTATCATATTAAGTTATAAATTAAGTGCATAGATTAAGCAAAGTATTTAAATGATTATAAAATATTGTTTTATAAGGAGCTAGTATGAAACTAAAGATAAAGATTACCCAGTTGAAAAAAATGAAGATGAGCAACCAAATATTATTTATTATGATAATAGTAGCTTTAATACCTTTATTAATTTTAAGTATATCTATAAATAGCAAAATAAAAAAGCAATCAACCATAGAACTAGAGAAAAGGCTTGATCAAGATATAATATATATTGAAGAATCATTAAAGAGTACTATCATGAATTCAGTAGAAACAATTAAATTGATAAAATCCCAATCCCAAATTGAAAAAATATTTGAAGATATAAACTCAGGTCAATTACAGAAATATTCAACTGAATATAATAACATCATAAAAGTATTTGAAAACATTGTAACAGATTCTGAAAGATTATATGAAAGAGTTCTTATAGCTGACCAATACGGGAATATGATAAACGATATATCAAGAGAGGAAGGCAGCTTTAATCTGTTATCAATAGCTGGTAAAGATT
This sequence comes from Vallitalea maricola, assembly GCF_036985595.1. Lineage (NCBI taxonomy): Bacteria > Bacillati > Bacillota > Clostridia > Lachnospirales > Vallitaleaceae > Vallitalea > Vallitalea maricola. The sequence goes on from NZ_BTPU01000046.1 coordinate 17,727, forward strand.
ATTATAATGGGTTAAAAGAAAATGATAAAGAGTATTATATTGGAAGAACAATAATTTCAACAGCAACTAAAAGACAAATTACACCAATATCAATGAAGATTAGTAAAGATGATAATATACTAGGTGCTATAGTTATATTTTTTGATACAGAAGAATTGACTGGGTTGCTGCAAAAAATTAATAATGGACAAGGAACAGCATTATTATTAGATGAAAGGGGAAATTATCTCTATAATTTTAATTCTAGCCTTACACTCAGTAAATGGGAGGATTATAAAGAATTAGAATATGATAAGATTATTACTTATAGACAAGATGATACATATTATTATGGAAAGAGTAAGATAATCCAAGATTTAAACTGGACAATAATACCTCTTATTAATGAAGAAGAAGCTTATGGAATGATTAATCGTATTAATAATAATCTTATATGGATAACCCTTATATTACTAATATGCATTATAATTATCTCTACTGTATATGCTAAGCTAATAACTAAACCTATCAGTTATCTTGCTTACCAAATGAGTGATGTAATGAATGGAAATCTAGAGCAAAAAGTTATATATGATACTAATAAAGAAATAACCATATTAAATGATAATTTTACAAAAATGATAATTTACTTAAAAGAAATAATTCAGAGTATAACTATGGCTTCTAAAACTTTATATAACTCATCCATAGCTATGATAAAAGACACAGACCAAGCTTATAATTATACAAAAAATACTAATGAATCTTTAAGTACCATAGGAGAAGATGCACTGAAGCAACAAGAAAGCATTCAACATGGCTTGGAAGTATTAAAAAGTTTGGTAAATGAAATCAATAGAATAACAAGTTCAACAAAAGAAATGAGAAAAACATTTGAGATATCCAAAAACATAACATCACAGGGGAATGAATCAATATGTACTCTTAGAGCTAAATCTAGAAGTAGCCTAAAAATCTCAAAAGAACTGCAACAAGAAATGAACATATTGATTGATTCAGTAACAGAAATACAAAATATTAGTAATGTAATTACTGATATATCTAAGCAAACAGATTTATTAGCTCTCAATGCAACAATTGAAGCTGCTAGAGCAGGAGAATATGGTAAAAGTTTCGGGATAGTAGCTAATGAAGTGAAGCGGTTATCAGAAATTATTAATAATGAAACAAAGAATATAAATAATATAATTAATGAATTAAAAATGAAATCTGAAGTTCTAAGGAAATATATTATAAATAATGAACAAATCATTGAAAGCCAAAACGAGGCTGTTAAAAATACAGAGAATTCTCTTAATGATATAATTGACTACAACGAATCAATGATAGTGAAAACAAAAGATATAATAGACTCAATGCATGAAGTAAGTACCAATAATGAATATATACATGGGTTTACAGTGAATATTTCAAATAACCTTAAGGAAACAGTTGATAGAACATCTTCTGTTATAGCAGCAGCTCAAAATCAATTCGCAGTCATAGAGGAATTAAAAGATGCATCTATAACTCTACAAAAACAATCAGATAGTCTAGTAGAAGCGGTAAAAGATTTTTCTGAAACTGATAAGCCTAATGTTTAATTAATATAATAGAATTGCTTAAGATATTAATATATGGTATATAAAGGATATTTAAGAATGGAGCCTTAGATGGATAAACTATTACAAGTTTTTATATCTTCAATGATTCTCATTGTAGAACAAAAAGGAGCAATCTTAAAATTTCTAACCATTACCAACTACAGGTATCTGGACAGGAAGTGCCGTTGCAGCTTTCTTGAATCTGGATTTTAAGAAATCTATGGTTTGTGTAATTCTAGGAGCAACGATTTCTGCCATATTGATAAAAATAATATCTTTGACTTTTCCCTCATTATGGAGTATTAAAATTTAATTAATTTCATTGAAAACAATAGATATCTATGTTATATTATCCTTGCTTACATAGTTTATTTCTTGTGTAAAAATGTCGATAGAATAATTATAATATTATCAGCAGAAAATAAACATGATTTTATACATTATAAGAGAGGAATTATAAATATGGAAGCTCATTTATATCCTATTCGTATTGCGCTTATTACTTTTCCCATAATAGCTTTTTTAGGGACAATCCCTTTTTTGTTATACCAATATATAAAATATCATTATGTTAATAAAATCAGAGTATTGATTACATATTCTTTATGTCTTTATTGCTTGACTGCTTATTACATGGTTATATTACCGCTGCCAAAATCTAGTGATGTTTTAAGTTTATATCCTGCAGGTAGGCAAATTTATCAACTGGTACCCTTTCAGTTTATACAAGATATACTTAAGGATACACAAGTTATATATAACAAACCTGCAACTTATATACAATTATTTAAAGAACAAGCATTTCTCCAAGCAGCTTTTAATGTTTTGCTATTAGCTCCTCTGGGAATATATCTAAGATACTATTTTAGAAAGAGCTGGAAGAAGACTGTAATTATTGGATTTATGGTATCATTATTTTTCGAGCTTACCCAGTTAACCGGATTGTATGGATTTTATAATGCACCATATAGGTTATTTGATGTAGATGATCTCATATTAAATACTACAGGATGTCTCTTAGGTTATGTTATAGCTCCATTATTTACATTTTTTCTACCTAGTTCCAATAAATTAGATAAAGACGTGGATTTTGATAAAATGCAGGTTGGACTTATAAGAAGGGGATTAGCTTTCATTATTGATTGGAGTATTATAAGTATAATAAGTAATACACAAAGTTTGATTGAATATTTCTTTATAGTATTCATTTATTTTATGGTAGGTGTATATATAACTAATGGACGAACAATAGGTAAATTATTAACATCAGTTAGAGTTCAGGGAAAAAACACGAAAATATCATTTAAAGAAGTACTCTTAAGATATGGCATTATTTATTATGGATTCGTCGGTGTAAATTTAGTAGTACTTTATATTAGTCAAGGATTAGTGACGTTTCAAATTCTAATTTTAGGTGTGGTTTTTGTTATTGATGTTGTTGTAGCAATTAGTTTTTTAGTATCTCTTATCAAGAGAGAAAGACAATTTTTCTATGAGAAAATTAGTGGTACTAAAAATGTCATTAGTTATAAAAAAGATAAAGTTATTAATGAAACTAAGAATACACTTTAGAACAAATCTTCAAGTGGACAAAGCTGATTCATTCTAGAAGTGTATTCTATTAAGCAGCTAATGGTTAAGTATTGTGAGTAATTACATATAAGCTAAGATTATAATTCTTTAGCTAATTCATAAGAATTCCAAATGGCATACATAATATTATGTACCTTTTGGGAATCTCCTATATTATATACTGGAATATCTTTTTCCAATAATTCTTCATACAGGCTGTTCTTTTCTTTATATCCTATGGCAGATATTATTGTGTCAGCAGAAATGTTATGAGTACTATCTGCATTTTTGACTGTTACTGATGTATTATTAGCTGATACAACCATTGTATTGGTTTGAATCTTGACATTATTATAGTCCAATAGGTCTTCTAACATATAATGGTTCATATGAGGTAATCCATGAGGTCCACCGAGTATGTCATTTGCCATTTCAACAACTGTTACATTAGAACCTTTCCCAGCAAGCCATAAGCCTGTTTCACAACCAACTAAGCCCCCTCCAATAATAACGACTTCTTTACCCGCATCTGCTTTACCAACTAGGATATCATTCGCAGATACAATATCATTTGCACCATCGAAATTAGGTATTATTGGAGTTGAACCAGTGGCAACAATTATTTCATCTGGGTTATATGTATCTATATCAGAAAGTTTTATATCGCATTTCATCTTAATTGTAATATTTAATAATTCTAGCTGTTTTTCATACCATTTGACTAAAGCTCTATCATATCTTTTGAAATCAGGAACACCACCTGGAATAAGGTTACCTCCTAGATTATTGGTTCTTTCACATAATGTAACTTTATGACCTCGAGTTGCTAATACTCTAGCTGCTTCCATACCTGCAATTCCACCACCAATTATGAGGAAATGCTTCTTATTCAATGCAGGAGTAAGACCATATATTTTTTCACGACCACAAGCTGGATTGACAGCACAGCTGACAGGTGCATTGGATATTCTTCCAAGACATCCCTCATGACATCCAAGACATGGGCGTATTTCATCTAATTTACCTGCACGTACTTTTTTAGGATAATCTGGGTCAGTTAATAATTGTCTACCTAGACCAATGATATCACAACTATCATTTAGTGATTCAACTGCCATTTCAGGATTTTCCATTCTACCAGCTAAAATAATAGGTACGTTTACATTTTCTTTTAATATTTTTCCAAATTCTCGGTATGTACCTTCTTCAAAATACATTGGTGGGTGATTCCAGTACCATGAATCATAAGTTCCAGCGTCTACATTAAGAGCATCGTATCCAGCATCAACCAAAATCTTTGCTGCTTCAATACCTTCATCAATATCTCTTCCAACTTCATCATATTCTTCTCCAGGAAGACCACCTTGTCTAAGACCTTTCATACAACTTTTCAAGCTGTATCTTAATGAAACTGGAAAATCTGCTCCACATGCTTTTTTGATACCTTTTACAATATCAGTTGCTATACGTAATCTATTTTCTAAAGAACCACCGTATTCATCAGTTCTTTTATTAAAAAATGATATTGCGAATTGGTCTAATAAATACCCTTCGTGAACAGCATGAATCTCAATTCCATCAAAGCCAGATTTTTTGGAAATTACTGCTGCAGTAACAAACTTTTGAATTAGAGTTTGAATTTCCTCTTTTGTCATTTCTCTATGTACGATATTAGGATCAAAACGGTTCTCATTTTCAGAAGGTGCAATATATTTACTAACGAATCCTGGTAAAGCACTTCGTCCAAGACCACCTGTAAGCTGAATGAATACTTTAGTACCATAGGCATGAATACGCTCATTCATCTGATAAGCTGAATGGATAAATGCAAGAGGTGTCTGGGTAGGACTAGGAAGACCAGCTTTAGCCATTTTTTCAGTCTCCATATCTACATTACAGATACCAGTGATAATTAGACCAATACCTCCTTTTGCACGTTCAACATAGTAATCTTGAATTCTTTGGTTTAGAGCTCCGTTTGCGTCAGCGTAACCAACAGGACCCATTGGTGCCATTGACAATTTGTTTTTAATCTTTACTTTACCAATGTAGGTAGGAGTAAATAATTCTGGATAATAATTTGCCATATAAGACTCTCCTTTAACTAATTATGATTTAACATAATTGTTTCACCGAATTAATTATGTTAAAATTAGTATAGTATATCATTTCTAACTAGTCAAGGATTTTGTTTATTTTTTATCAATGTATCAAGTTGTTAAGTGTCATTTTTATTCTTAAACAAAAGTTGATTAATAGAACAATATAATATATATTATTATGTAAGTAAGTTAAAAGGAGATAAAATTGATTATGAAAAAGAAGACATCTAGAACTCTTCAAGCTGAAAGAACTAAGAGTCATATATTGGATGAAGCACTTAAGCTAATGAAATATAAAAATTTTGATGATATAAGTATTCAGGAGATTTGTGAAAATTCAGGAATATCTACTGGTGCTTTTTACCACCATTTTGGTAGTAAATCAGGTATTGTTGTTGCAGCATATACACGTACTGACGAATTCTTCCAAGATGAAGTAATTAAGAAAATTGACTCTTCAAATATAAAAAATGCAATAATAGGATATTTATGTGAACAAGGTCTCTATGCAAAAAATATGGGAGTGGATATAATTCGAAATATTTACAAAGCACAAATGGATAATGCCAGTGCTTTCTTCCTCTCGGCTGAACGTGGATTGCCAAAAGGATTGCATCAATTAGTGGAAAAAGGTTTAGATAATGGAGAATTATGTTCAGATAAAACAGCAGACCAGATAACAGAAGAATTGCTTATCATCTCAAGAGGAATATTATATAATTGGGCGATTAGCTTTGGTGAATATGATATTGCAAAAAAGACTTTCAGTATTATAGATGCATATTTACAGAGTATTTAATCTTATAAAATTAACTATAAAGGCTCAACTAATATCTTTTGGAGAAATATTAGTTGGGTTTGTTAATGTTTTTATAGATAATTAACAGTTTACAACTTAGAAACATTTTTTATATGGTTAAGAAAAATGATGGTCTTATAATTTTATTATGAGGTAATAAATAATAATCTCATTAAAATTAAAGGAGGAATTAATTATGAAGAAAGTAAAACAAAATTTTAAGAAAACCTTATGTATATTACTGACAACAGGAATGGCACTAAGTAGTCTAACTGCATGTAGTAATACTAAGGCAAAGGGACTTGAGGAAAGTGAAGTGGTTGTTCTTGACAATCAACAAGAAGAAATCAATGATGTTTTAGCAATCAAGCAAATTATTGAAGTGAAAGATTTTGCTGGCTTTAATTGGTTAGATGATAATCGTTTATTAGGAGTAGCTATTAAAGATGGTATTAGAAATATAGCTGTTTATAATGTTCAAGATAAGACAGTTGAAAACTTAACCAATAATAAGGATGCTAATATGGGTTTTGAATATTGGTATGAGCAAGTACATGATTGTTTGGGACAATATAATCCAAATGAAAATTACGTTTTATTTAAGGAACAGCCTATAGAACAAAGAGATACTTACTACTCAGACCCTTACGTATTAGTGTATTATGACAAAAAAGAAGGTAAAGTAATAAGAATAGATGAAGATGTAATGCGTTCTAAATATATTGAAGATGAGCAAATTTATTATTCAAAAGGATTTAAATTATATAGGTATGATATGGCAAGTAAACAAAAAACTGAAATACAATTATCTGAAGAACTTGTTAACAACTTAAAAAATTATTTTAATAGTCCTGAAGAATATTTAGAAGCTCATTTTGGAGAAGAGAAAGAAGAAGTCAGTGAATTCTGGAAGGGAATGCACAAACAATTTTATGAAAGAGAGAAGATAAATAATTATATTGATAGATTGACAGTTAATGGTGATGAACTAGAAATAGCTTCATATAATCTAAAACGTTATACAGTAAATCTTGAAACTTATACTTTTGAAGAAAGGGCTACAAAACATGATTCTCATAAAGATGTAATAGAAATTGACAATGTAGCTAAATTAATACAAAATAAGATACCTAGAGAATTATGGAAGACAGATGATAAAGGTAATCCAGTAAAGATGATTGATAAAACTCATGATTTTGTAGGTGGATTTTACTTATCACCTGATAAAAGCAAGTTGATATATGAAGCCATATATCCAATTGGAGAGGGGCGAAAATATATATATGATTTTAAAAGTGATAAAAAATTAACTTTGTTTGGTGATTATAAATCTTTATGTTGGAATAAAGAATCAAATAAAATAGTATGTACAGATGCGGTATATTTCTATAAAGAACTAAGTTGTAAAATAGTAATTTTGAATGATTAGTTAAGTAGGTGTGAAAATGACAAAAATATTAGTAGCTGATGATGAAGAAAATATCACGGATGCAATAGCATATGCTTTAGGGCGTGAAGATTATCAAATCTATAAGGCTTATGATGGTAAAGAAGCTCTTGATATTATTAGAAAAGAACAACCTGATATACTTATATTAGATATCATGATGCCAGAATATAATGGTTATGATGTATGCAAAAACATTGAAAACACTTCCAAGATGGGTATCATTATGCTTACTGCAAAAAGCACTTTGGTAGATAAGATATTAGGGTTGGAACTAGGTGCTGACGATTATATCACTAAACCTTTTGAGATGCAAGAATTGTTGGCACGTGTGAGATCTCTTGAACGACGTATAAATAAAAATGATGATGTATCAAGAGAACTTATAGATGATAATATCTTAGAAGTTGATGGTATAAAAGTTAATGTACTGGAAAGAGTTGCATATGTGGATAATAAACAAATTGATCTTAAGGCTAGAGAATTTGATTTGCTGTTTTTTTTAATGAAGAATGTGAAAATAACATTTACAAGAGATATTATTCTGGATCGAGTATGGGATATGGATTATTATGGTGGTACCCGTACAGTAGATATTCATATCCAACGTATCCGTAAGCAATTAGGAAAATACAGTTACCTAATTAAGACTATCCCTAAAGTTGGATATAAAATGTTGGAGCATATAGAATGAGAATTAGTGTAAAACATAAGCTAACAATTTTTATCATTTTCCTATTATTAATTAATTTAGTTATTATTAGTATTTTAACAATGAATGGTATTCGTACCAATCAGATAAAGGAATACGAAAGATATCTAAAAGAAAGTAGTAAAACAGCTAATCTATACATAAGAGAAAGATATCTTACTAGTGACATTGAAGATTTTGAAACCTTCTATATTAAGCAGGCTTATGACTTAACTATTGAAATTGAACGTGTACTGGGTATTCACACAATTATTTTTGATAATCAAGGAAGACAGATTGGTAATGAGGTATTTAAAGAATCGAAAAATGAATATGAGGATATTATTACCAAGGCTTTGGATAACAAGATTATATATAAAAAAATTGTGGATAAGATAATATATGCAGCACCAGTTTACGATTTTAATGGCCAGATAGGTGTTATGCAATTAGAATATAATTTATATTCCCAGAATAGTTTTAATGAAGATACCTGGAAGTTGTTTATCAAATTTGGATTAATATCTATTGTTGTAACATTCATAATAGGGAGAGTATTTTTTATAAATATAGTAAATCAAATTAAGAGATTAAGAAAGTCTGTTAAGCTGATTGAAGAAGGGCAATATGATATTAGCTCTGAATTCATTAGGAGTAAAGATGAATTTGGTGAATTAAGTATAGGGATACAAGCTATGTCTTCACAGATACAAGAAAATATTGAGCAGCTTAGTGATGAAAAAGCAAAACTCCAATTGGCACTAGAGCATGTTCAAAAACTGGAAAAGAAACAAAAAGAATTTATTGGAAATATAACTCATGAGTTCAAAACACCAATTACGGTCATCAAAGCTCAAATTGATTTAATGAATCTTTATAAGGATGATAAAAATTTAGTGGATAAATCCTATATTATTGTTAACAATGAGCTTGAAAGATTGAATCAAATGGTAGAAAAGGTATTGCACTTATCAAGCTTAGAAAAATATGATTTTGAAGTTGAAAAACAGAAAATAGATACACATGTACTGTTGAAAGAAATTATAGATAAGTTAAAGGGTAAGGCTTCTAAATACGGAGTTGAATTTTATTACCAGTTAGAGCCTTGCCAAGTTTATATGGATAAAGAAAGTTTTATGATGATTTTTATCAACTTAATAGATAATGCAATAAAATACAATGTATCAAATGGTGAAATAAAAGTTACCAGTGGTGTTAATAAAGGGGTTCATCAAATTGAAATAGCTGATACAGGAATAGGTATACCAGATGAACATAAGAAAAGGGTATTCGAACCTTTTTACACAGTTGATAAAAATAAATCTAAGAAATTATCAGGTACGGGACTTGGATTAAGTCTAGTCAAGAAGATGCTTGAAAAACAGAATGCAACGATTTGTATTTTGGATTCAAAGAAAGGAACTGTCTTTCAAGTAAATATCTTTTTGAATAAATAATTTGATTAGACCTCGACAGTAAATGACATAATTACAAATTATAATAGTGTATAATCATAGTTAGAAGATAATAGGTTATTGATATTATAAATATTTAAGTTAGGGGTAATTAATGAAAAAGAAATTTATAAAAATTAGTTCTATTGTATTTGTAATTGTGATAATACTTATAGTATTAATTGGATTTTTATTGGCTTTCCTTCCTGCACGAATGACAAAGACACATACTAATAAAATTGTAAAAATGTATTTAGATGATATGAATTATGATATAGAAGACTTTACTGAAAAATGGGATGATAAGATTGAAGAAGATCTTATAATTGCTAAGGATGGTCATAGTATTCCAGTATTTTATATACTTAATGAAGATAGCTATGATAGAAAGACTATTGTTCTAGTTCATTGGCATGAATCAAACCATAAAGCTATGTATCCTATTGCAGAGTTGTTTCTGAAACAGGGTTATAATGTTGTTTTATATGATGGACGGGCACATGGCAATAATACAGCTAAAACAGTTACATTTGGATATTATGAAAAAGATGATCTTCAAATTGTTATTGATTATATTAATGGTAAAATGACAAAGAATAATATTATTGGTGCATTAGGACAATCAATGGGTGGTGCAACAATAGGATATTATTCTGGAACTGATCATGCAGCTGAATATTTAGATTTTGCAATTATTGATAGTGGATTTACAAGTATGGATGCTGAGATTACATGGCAGATAAAATCATTTATTATTCCTATGCCGACCAAATTATTGACTAAATTAGGAAACATATCTAATAGTCAATTGTATGGTTTTAGTTATAAAGAAGTAAGTATTATTGATGCTATGAAGAAGAACAATATACCAACCTTAATTATTCATAGTAAATTGGATAATAAATGTCCATATTATATGGGTGAAGAACTGTTTGAAGCTATCCAACATGACAATAAACAAATGATTACTTTTGATAATTCAAAACATTTATGTGCTTTTTGGGATGATAAGAAAAAATATAAAGAAGCTGTATTTAGATTTATAAATGCTTATACCAATTAAAGGTGATAATTTTTTACAATATTCCTTGCTAATAATAATTATAATTTATAATTATTATTAGCAAGGTTTTTTTATTAATATAAAGGTTTAAATCCATAATAATGTATATATTAAAATATAACAAATAATTAAAAAATATTTATTTTTTTATTAAAATGACAAAAAATGACATATAAAATATGATATAATAAATATTGTTTCGAATTGGTAAAAAAAATATCGGTTTCTATATTATAAATATAATAAAATATATATTTTTGTTATATATAATAATAAAATATAATATTTATAATTATAACTAAGAATAAAAATACTTAACTTTAAATAATTTGATGTTTATATTAAAAAAATTCCAATTATAACAATTAATTATTAGTATAATGTAATTTATGAAATAAAAGGAGAGATAATGTGATTGAGATTGGATTATTAGGTTTAGGAACTGTTGGATCAGGGGTATACGAAATTATTCATCAAAGAAGAAATTATTTACAAGAATTACTTGGTTATAAAATACATATATCAAAAGTATTGGTAAAGAATCTATACATAAAAAGAAATGTAGATATAAACAGAAGTATTTTAACAGACAATGCTATGGAAATATTAAGAGATAAAGATATAAAAATAATTGTTGAAGCTATAGGTGGTACTACAGATGCTTATGATTATATTACTGAAGCTCTAAGAAGAGGGAAACATGTGGTAACTGCTAACAAAGCAGTTGTATGTAAATATTTTAAAGAATTTATAGAATTAGCTAAAAAGAATAATTGTGCATTTTTATTTGAAGCAAGTGTTGCTGGTGGGATACCTATCATTAAAGAATTAATGCAGAATATATCTCAATTAAATGATATAAGTAATATTAAAGGAATTTTAAATGGCACTACTAATTATATTCTTACTAAAATGTTCGATAATGGATTGAACTATGAGGAAGCCTTAAAATCAGCACAAGAGCTAGGTTTTGCAGAAGAAGATCCTACTGATGATGTAGAGGGGGTTGATATAGCTAGAAAATTATGTATCCTTTCAACTATTGCATCGAAAAACATAATTTTACTCAAAAATATTAAACGAAGTGGGATTACTAAAATAATACCAAGAGATATAGAATTAATAAAATCACTAGAGCATAAAATTAAATTTATAGGAAGTTTTAACATGAATAGAAATAATCAATATTATGGTGTTGTGGAGCCAGTCTTAGTAAAAAAGGATTCAATATACTATGGTGTTAATGAAGCTAATAATGTTGTTTCTATTAAGGGATCAAATGTTGGTGAAATTCAGCTTTTAGGGCAAGGTGCAGGGAAAAAACCTACTGCAAATGCTGTTGTTTCAGACATAATTAATGTTATTAAAGGAATTTATTATAATTATGATTTTGATTTTGAAGATAATGCTAAAGTTACAAACATAGATTTTTATAAAAATAAATACTATTTTAGGGCTATTACAAATGATATTAATGATATTAATATTATAAAAGAACAAGTAAAAATAGGTAATATAATTGATAAAATTGTTGATGAAAAGAAATCTTTTTCTTTTATAACAAAAAGAACATCCCTTAATGTAATTAAGGATATAGCAATAGATATCCAGAATTATTCTAATGGAATTTGGTATGCAAGAATAGAGAAGTGAGTTGATTAATATGTATACTATAGAAGAGACTAAAAAAATTTATATTAGTAAAAATAATAATTATTTTAAAAAAAATTTTTTCATATTGATAGTAGGTAAGCTTTTATCTGAATTGGGTTCTTCAATATTCTCCTTTGCATTAAGTCTATATATTTTAGATTTAACAGGGTCAGCACAGATTTTTTCTGTTATTCTTTCATTTTCATTATTACCCACTTGCTTGGTTAATCTATTTTTAGGAGGTTTTGTAGATAATAATAATCAAAAGAAGATAATGGTTTTAGCAGATTGTATTAATGGTATTGTTATTTTTATATATTTAACTTTATTTACCTTCATGCCTGAAAATATTCTATTAATTGGTATTGTCATAGTCATTGTTAATTCTATAAGAGCATTATTTTCGCTGGCATTAAATTCTTCTATTCCTGAATTAGTAGGACAAGCAAATGTTATGAAATCAAATTCATTTATACAAGGGATTACTCCAGCAGTACATATGGTAGGGCCAGTCATAGGTGCAATTTTATATGAGAATATTGGAATTGAGATTATTATTCTTTTAAATGCAAGTTTATTTATTTGTTCTAGTATATTAGAAGGCTTTTTTAAATTTGAATATCAAAAAAAGAAAAAAGAAATTAAAAAACTCAAAAAGAATTTCTATTTGATAGTAAGATATCTAAAAAATAATAGAACATTTTCAAATATACTATTGTTTGCTCTTGTTGTTAACGGGATATTTCTACCACAAATGCTATTAGGTGTTCCTTATGTTAGTTACAATATTATAGATGTTACACCTATACAGCTTTCTTTTATTGAAACTGCAAGTGCATTAGGAAGTGTTATAGGTGTTTTTTTTGTTGCATGGTATAAGAATAATAATATATTGCTAAAATACTTTTTCAAGTTACTAAAAATTCAGGCTGTACTTATTATGTTATTTTCGTTTTCTTATTTTTTTCAATTGAATAATGGTAATAAATGGATGGCAACACTTGTTTTTTCTATATTAGTATTTGTAATACAAGGATTAAATATGATTCAGAATGTACCTTTGTTTACTTACTTTCAATTAACTATACCAAAGGAAATTAGAGGGAGGATTATAGGTGTAGCTTTTGCAGCATTGTATATATCTCCACCTATCGGAATGCTTATATATGGAAGCTTATTTGAATGGTTTCAATCAAGCTATGTATTTATAGGAACGGGAGTAGTATTAATAGTATTATGCAATATAGCTTCGAAAAAAATTAACCTTATTAGTAATTAAGGGTTATAACTAAAATGATGTTTAATATGTGCAGTATACTATACAACATTTTAGTGTAAACATAATTAATAAATATTAAATTATAAGGGAGTGAAATATTTAAAAAAGTTAGACTTAATTTTTTATTGAATATTTGATTATTTGTTATAGGAGGTAATAAAATGGGCATAGTAAAGAATGATGTAATAAAAGAATCAGAGTATAACAAGTATTATGAAACATCATCAGAGCAAAAGAGGATGTATATATTAAATCAACTTGATGGTATTAGTGTAGCATATAATATTTCTATTGGTTTAAATGCCACAGGTATGTTAAAAGTCGAAGATTTGGAAAATGTATTTAGACAATTAATTAAGAGGCATGAAGTGTTTAGGACATCTTTTGAATATAGGGATAATCAAATTGTACAAGTTGTTCATAATAATGTTGATTTTTCTATAAAAGTTATTGATGTTAGTAAAGATGAACTAGATATTGATAGTAGTATTATATTGAATAAATATAAAGATTTGATAATTAAAAAGTTTGATTTAGAAAAACCACCTTTAATAAGAGTGGGCTTAATAAGAATTACCCCCAATAAAAATATCGTTATTATAGACATCCATCATATAATTTCTGACGGGATATCAGTTGGGATAATTTTAAAAGAAATGGTAAGAATTTATAACCAAGAAAAATTAGAACCATTAGATTTTCAAAGTAAAGATTATATACATATAAAAAATAATTATCTAAGAGAAGGTAGGTATAAAGAGCAAGAAGAATATTGGATAAATAAGTTTAATGATGAAATTCCAATATTAAATATGCCTATAGATTATCCTAGACCAGTAAAACAAAGCTTTGAAGGAGATCATTTAAGATTTGAAATTTCAAAATCAATGACTAAAGATTTAAAAAGATTATCTTGGAATTTTAAAGCTACATCTTATATTATTTTATTTACTGCTTATAAAATATTACTTTATAGATATACAGGACAAAATGATATCATTGTTGGAACCTCCTTTATGGGAAGAAAAGACCAAAAAGTTAAAGATTTATTAGGAATGTATGTTAATACTGTACCTATTAGAACTAATGTTACAGGAGAAGATAGATTTATTGATTTAGTAGATAAAATTAAAAAAAACATATTTGAAGCACATAAGAATCAATCCTATCCATTTGGAGACTTGATTGATAAGCTGCAGATTAAAAGAGATTTAAGTAGAAATCCTATTTATGATACAATATTTGATTTTCAAAATATTAGAGGAATAAACATAGTTGAAATTCAGATGGGAGATATACATCTAGAACGTCTTGAAATAAATCAGAGTATATCTAAATTTGATTTCATGATAGATGCTATAGAATTAAAAGAAAAGCTTATATTTGATATAGAATATTCTACTGAACTCTTTACACCAGAATTTTTTAATAGATTTGCAACTCATTACAAAAATATATTAACTGCTATATGTGACAATCCTAATATAAAGATTTCCCAAATTGATATGTTAGAAGAGTATGAAAAGAAACAGTTAAAAGAGGAGTTCAATATAACTACAGACTTTAGTTTTAAACCTTATGTTCAGTTATGGGAAGAAACAGTTAGAAGATATCCTGAAAAAATAGCGGTTTCTTATGAAAATAAAAATTATACGTATAAAGAATTTGACGAAAAGGTAAATCAATTATCACATTTTATTAAAGGATATTTAGATAAACAACAGTATGTTGGGGTATTAATGAAACGCAGCCCTAAAATGATACAGACTATATTAGCTATATGGAAAGTAGGAGGAATATATGTACCAATTGATTATGATTATCCAAAGGAACGAATAAAACAGATATTAAATGAGTCAAATGCAAAATTGATGATTGTAGATTATAAAGATTATGTGGAACAAAGATTTGGTGATATAAGTAGTAGCGTTAATATACAAATTATAGCATTGGATACTCATAGTAAAGAAATAAATAGTCAATTGAAAACTTCACTTAATTATAGAACTAAATTAAGTGATATTGCTTATGTTATCTATACATCAGGATCTACAGGAAAACCAAAAGGTGCTATGGTAGAGCATTTGGGAATGGCTAATCATTTGGATGCTAAGATTAGAGCTCTTAATATTGATAATAAAAGTATTATAGCTCAAAATGCTTCTCAATGTTTTGATATATCTATTTGGCAGATGTTTACTGCATTTATTAAAGGAGCAAAAACAGTTATTTATTCAAATGAAGTAGTTATAGATCCTTGCCAATTTATATCTCGTATTCAACAAGATAGAATAACAATTCTTGAAGTTGTACCTTCATTTTTAGGTGCTATGCTTCCTTATTTACAAGAATATAACAGTAAACTTACATATACAAAGTATATACTTGTAACGGGAGAAGCTGTTCATACTAATTTGGTTAATGAATGGTTAAAATTATATCCTAGTATACCAATGGTTAATGCATATGGACCAACGGAAGCATCAGATGATATAACTCATCATTTTATTGATAAGCCAGTAGTAGGTAATACAGTACCAATCGGACGGCCAATACAAAATTGTAAAATTTATATTATAGATAGTGCATCTAATTTATGTCCTATTGGTGTTCCAGGTGAAATATGTGTTTCTGGTATATGTGTTGGTAGAGGTTATTTAAATAACATACAAATGACGAATAAAGTTTTTTCATTAGATCCATTTATTGATGATAAGGAAGTAAGAATGTATCATACGGGAGATATAGGTAAATGGTTAGCAGATGGTACTATTGAATTCTTGGGACGAAAAGATTATCAAGTAAAAATAAGAGGATTTCGTATTGAACTAGAAGAAATTGAGAATAAGCTGCAAGCATATAATTTAATAAGTAAGGCTGCTGTAATTGAGAGAAAAGAGGAAAATACTAATTATCTATGCGCATATTATGTAGCACAAGAGCCGTTAGATGAGGTTTGTTTAAGAAAATACCTAAAAGAATTATTACCCTATTATATGATTCCATCATATTTTATTTGTATGCAGGAATTACCTTTAACTCTTAATGGAAAGTTAAATCGCAAGAAGCTTCCTATGCCAAAGATTAAACATAAAAGAGAAATAGTAAAACCTATAAATAAAACAGAAGAAATCTTAGTTAATATTTGGAAAGATGTACTTAGTTTAGAAAATATTAGTACAAATGATAATTTCTTTGAAATGGGAGGACACTCCTTAAAGATGATGCAGGTAGCTTCAAACATTCATAAGAAGTTAAATGTAACTATACCTGTAAACCAACTTTTTAAATTATCAACAATTAAGCAGCTAGGGGATTATATTCTAACTCAGCATAATGATAAAGATAAGTCTATACCCGTATTACCAAGTAAGAAATTTTATGCAGCTTCATCTGCACAAAAAAGATTATTTGTGGTAAATCAGCTTAATCCTAATAATATTACCTATAATATGTGTGGAGGTATACTAGTTGATGGATTGGTTGATTATAAAAGGCTAGAAAATATCTTAAAGATAATTATTGGTCGGCACGAAGTTTTTAAAACTTCTTTTGAATTAGTAAATGGGGAACTAATGCAGAAGATATATGAGCATGTTGATTTAAACATACAATATTTTGATACAAATGGTACCACTATACAAGAAATTATATCTCAGTTTGTCAAGCCGTTTAACTTAATTGAGGAATTATTATTTCGTGTAGGTATAATATCAATTGAGGAAAATCAAACTATAGTACTAATTGATATGCATCATATTATATCTGATGGCGTTTCTATTGATTTATTTATGAAAGAGTTTGTAGGTTTATATAGAGGGGAAACTTATGAGAAATTAAGAATACAGTACAAGGATTATGCAGAATGGGATAATGATAGACTGAATTCTAGTGAGCTTAATGAACAAAAAAATTATTGGCTAAATGTTTTTAAAGATAATGTACCTGCATTAAATCTCCCAATTGATTATAGCAGACCAAAAATACACAGTTATAGGGGAGAAACTGTAAAATGTAATATTCCATATGATTTAAGTAAGAAAATAGAAAAAATATGTGCAAAGACTGGTACAACCATGTATATGGTTCTATTAAGTGCATATACTGTATTACTTTATAAATATACGAATCAAAATAGCATTGTTATAGGAACCCCTGTATCTGGCAGGATTAATCCAGAGTTAGATAATGTAATGGGTATGTTTGTTAATACATTAGCAATTAAAAATGATATAAAAGGAAATATTACTTTTTCAGAATTGTTAGAAAAAATAAAAGGTAATGTGATAAGTGCCTTTGAAAATCAAGAGTATCCTTTTGATGAACTTGTTAATGAATTAAATCTAGAAAGGGATTTAAGTCGTAATCCATTATTTGATACTATGTTCTTACTTGAGAACAGAGAAATCACTAAAATAAAAGTAGATGATTTAACCTTCAGTCCATATGAATTTAGAAATAATATTTCAAAATTTGATTTAACAGTTGAAGCTATTTTTTCTAGTGAAGAATTATATTTTAATATTGAATATTGTACAGATTTATTTAAAAGAGAGACAATAGAAAGATTTCAGCATCATTTTATTAATGTATTATACACTATAGCAGATAATTATAATGTATATATATCTAAAATAGATATTCTATCAGAAGCGGAGAAAAATCATTTGCTTTATGATTTGAATGACAGCAATAAGATATATAAGAGAAATATTACAGTATATGAAATGTTTGAAAAACAAGTAGAATTAACACCTAATGCTACAGCTCTTATATTTGGAAAAGAAAAATTAACATATCATCAATTAAATCAAAAAGCAAATAAACTTGCATGGCATTTACAAGATTTGGGAGTTGGTGAGAATACAGTTATCGGTTTAATGGTAGAGCGTTCATTTGAGTTAGTTATTGGTGTATTAGGTATTATGAAAGCTGGTGGAGCGTATGCACCAATAGATTGTGACTATCCAGAGGACCGTATAACCTATATACTCAATAATTTAGATAATAAAATAGTCTTGACTCAGTCTAAATATATTAATAAATTAAGTTATTTGGAAGGAAGAATTTTAGCCATTGATGAGATAGATAATAATCAAAGTTTGAGTACATATAATTTAGGAAGAAAATATGACCCAGAACGTTTGATGTATGTACTATATACATCTGGATCTACAGGTATGCCAAAAGGTGTAATGGTCAAATCAAATTCTTTTGCTAATTTGATTAATTGGTTTAATGATGATTTTAATATTGGTAGTCAAGATAATATATTACTTATAGCATCAACCAGTTTTGATCTGGCACAAAAAAATATGTACTCAACTCTAGTCAAAGGGGGTAAATTAACATTATTTACTACAGGAATGTATGATTATGAAGAAATGCTAGATATTATGTCAGAATATAATATAACAATAATAAATTGTACACCAAGTGCTTTTAATCCTTTAGTAGAATGGGATAATGATAATGCTTTTAAGAAGCTGATTTCTTTACGTTATGTATTCTTGGGAGGGGAACCAATTAATCTAAGTATACTATCAAAATGGTTTAAGCATTCTAATTGTAATGCTCAATTAGTAAATACATATGGACCTACAGAATGTACAGATATAGCAACATCCTATGTAGTATCACAGGATGATTATGATAACTTAGAAGATGTACCAATTGGAAAACCTATATATAATGTACAACTATATGTATGTAATAAAGACAGGCAGTTAACACCTGAAGGATTGATAGGAGAACTCTATATTGGTGGAGAGGGTGTGTCCTTAGGATATTATAATAATATCAATTTAACAGCTGAAAGATTTGTTAAGAATCCATATATACCAGATAAAATTATGTATCAAACTGGTGATTTAGTTAAATGGCTGCCTGATGGTAATTTAAGATTTTTAGGTAGAGTTGATTCTCAAGTGAAGATAAGGGGTTATAGAATAGAGTTAGGAGAAATAGAATCTGTATTATTAAAAGATGATTTAGTAAAAGAAGCTACTGTTCTAATTAAGGGTGATAAAAAAAATCCTTACTTATGTGCATTTATAAGCGGAGATAAAAAATGTGATATAGATAGAATGAAAGAAACATTAAATAAAGTATTACCTCATTATATGGTACCTTCAGCATTTGTTTTTTTAGATAAGATGCCCCTAACACCTAATGGAAAAATTAATAAGAAGAAACTTTTCAGTATTAAGGAATCTAGTATCAGAGAGAGTAATTATGTTGCTCCTGAAAATAAAACACAAGGACAATTAGTAGAACTTTGTGAAGAGATTTTAGACATCAAACCAATAGGTATAAAAGATGACTTCTTTGAAATAGGAGGACACTCTTTAAGAGCTGTTACACTAGTCAATTTAATTTATAAAACTATGAATATTAAGCTTACGGTAATAGATATATTTGAGAATCATACTATAGAACAATTAGCTAAAGTGATTGAAAAGAAAATAGAAGAGATGAATATATTAGAAATGTTTTTATCAGAAATAGAAAATGATATTGCTAGTAGTTAGATATAAGGGGGAAATTTTATGCATGATATTATAAATCGTTTGAATAACTTAACTCCTAAGCAGATGGAGACTCTTAGAAATAAACTAGAAGCTAAGGGAATTCAGCTATCAGATCTGAAAGTGGATGATACAGCAGAAGAAATTAAAAAAGCAAAAATTACTAGATATTATCCTGCATCTTCAGTTCAAAAAAGATTATTTATCTTAGAAGAAATAGAAGAACTGGGTACTAGTTATAATATGCCTGCTGCAATTAAAATTAAAGGAAGAATTAATATTAAAAACATAGAAAATGCTCTTAACATGGTTGTGAGTAAACATGAAATCTTACGTACTGTTTTCAATATGGTAGATGGTGAAGTAGTGCAGGAAGTATGTAATTTTGTAAGATTCAAATTAGAATTAAAAGAATCTGCTAATGTTAAGATATCAGATATTACTAAGAAGTTTATCAGACCTTTTGAATTGAAAAAAGGGCCTTTATTAAGATATCAATTACATCAGATTGCACAAGAAGAGTATATATTATTAGTTGATATGCATCATATTATTTCAGATGGTGTATCTATGGGAATATTTATGCAAGAGTTTATAAAAGCATATAATGGTAAACAATTAGAAGATAGTAATATTCAATATAAAGACTTTGCAGTGTGGGAAAATAGCATAAAGAATACTACTCTGAAAAAACATGAAAAATTCTGGCAGGATATTTTTAAAGAAGATGTTGAAGTACTGAATTTACCATTAGATTATAAAAGACCAGGAGAATTGACATTTGACGGAAATACATTATCATTTGAGATTGGTGAAAAACTTACTAGAAAGTTAAATAGACTAGCAAAAGATAATAATGTAACTCTATATATGATATTATTATCAGCATATAATATACTGCTTTATAAATATACTGGACAAGAGGATATTGTTATAGGGTCACCAGTAGCAGGGAGATATCATCCTGGCCTGGATAAATTGATTGGAATGTTTGTTAATACAATTCCTATGCGAAATTATCCAAGAGGAGATAAAGAATATACAAGATTCTTACAAGAAATAAAAAATACTACTATTAAATGTTATGAACATGGAATGTACTCTCTGGAAGATATAATTGATAAATTGAGTATTAAACGTCATAAAGGGAGAAATATATTGTTTGACACTATGCTTGTATTACAAAATACAGAAGATATATCATTAGAACTTGGTAATGCAGAGGTAGAGCTATGTAACATTACGCCTCCAGTTTCTAAGTTTGATATAACCCTAAATATTAAAGAAAAATCAAATAATATTATTTATGATATTGAATATAATACAAATCTCTTCGAAAGAGAAACTATAGAGAGGCTAAGTAAACATTTTGTCAATATTTTGGATTGTATAGGAGACAAGCCTAATATTCTTATATCCAATATAAGTGTCCTAAGTGAACAAGATAAATCGCTGATTAATAAGTTAAATGAAACAAATGTTGTATATAATGAAGATACTAACCTAATAGATCTTTTTGAATCCCAGGTTATTAATGAGCCTAATGGTACAGCACTTATTTTTGGAGAAGAAACTATTACATATAATGAATTAAATAAGAGAGCTAATTCTTTAGCTCATAATCTTAGAAAAAAGGGTATATGCAGGAATGATATTGTAGCATTATTAGTTGAGCGTTCTGTTGAAATGATAATTGGTTTATTAGGTATATTAAAGGCTGGAGCTGCTTATTTGCCTATTGATATAAATTATCCAGTTGGAAGGATACAATATATTCTACAAGATAGCCAAGCTGTATTATTATTAGTTGATAAAATGTACGATATTACTAAGTATAGAGAGCTTCCTATTATTAATCTTAAGAATCAAAAGTATTACAGTAATAATTATAATAATCCAGTTAAAATAAATAAAGCAAATGATCTTGCCTATATTATTTATACATCTGGAACAACAGGTAAGCCAAAAGGTGTTATGGTAGAACACCAAAATATAGCAAATACAATTAAGTGGAGAGTTAGGGAATATAACAGTGATTATAATCATGTTGTACTTCAGTTGTTTTCTTATGTTTTTGATGGGTTTGTTACTAGTTTTTTTACACCTATTGTTTCTGGTGGAACGGTTGTTTTATTAGATGAATTGGAAGCTAAAAATCCTGAATGCATAAAAGATTGTATAAATAAATATAAAATAACACATTTTATTGTAGTTCCATCTTTTTATAATACTTTATTAGATTGCTTCTCAACGACTGATTTAGCTTATGTTAAAGTAATAACATTAGCAGGAGAAAAAATCACTAATAGGATTATTCAAAAAAGTAAAGAGAAAAAAGAAACATTAGAAATAGTTAATGAGTATGGACCAACAGAAAATAGTGTGGCTACAACTATAAAAAGAAATATTGAAACAAATCAAAAAATTTTTATAGGTAAACCTATATCTAATACACATGTTTACATTTTAGATAAAGACGATAATCTCTGTCCTATTGGAATGCCTGGAGAATTATGTATTAGTGGAAAAGGATTAGCTCGTGGATACTTAAATAATCAAGTTTTGACTAAGGAGAAGTTTATTTCTAATCCTTTTAAAGCTAATGAACGTATGTATAGAACAGGAGACCTTTGCAGATTAAGTAGTGATGGTAATATAGAATTTTTGGATCGTATTGATAAACAAGTTAAAATCAGAGGGTACAGAATTGAAATAAATGAGATAGTTGAATGTTTATATAACATACCAGATGTGAAACAAGCATTTGTATGTGTCAAAGGCGGATATGATAATTTACATTTATGTGCATATTTGGTAATAAAAAAGGAGGTAGAGATAGAAGAGATAAAGCGCAGATTATCCTTTGACTTACCAGATTATATGATTCCAAATTATTATATTTTTATGGATAAGATACCTCTAACAAATACAGGTAAAGTTGATGAACGTGCATTACCTGAACCAAATTATGAAATTAAAATCTTATATAAAGCACCAACTAATGATGTAGAGAAAAAATTATTAAAATTATTTCAAGAAATATTAAAAACAAAAAAAATCGGAATAAACAACAGTTTTTTTGAAATGGGAGGTCAATCTTTAAAAGCAGGATTACTAATATCTAAAATACATGAAATGTTTAACGTGATAATATCAATAAAAGCTGTTTTTGAACATTCAACTGTTAGTGAATTAGCTTCATACATTAGTATTTTAAAAGAGGAAGATAATTATCATATTAGGTCAGTTACAAAAAGTAAATATTATTCAACTTCATGGGCTCAAAAAAATATTTATTTACTTTCTCAAACAGAAGGTATTGGTATAACTTATAATATGCCTAGCCTTATTAAGATTCAAGGAAAAGTTAATATAGAACAACTAGAAAAGGCAATATGTGAAATTATAAAAAGACACGAAATACTAAGAACAAATTTTGAAATGATAGATGGAGAAGTTGTACAAGTAGTATCAGATGATACAGACTTTAAACTTCAAGTTATTAATATTAATAATGATATAAGAGATATAGACCGAATTATAGAGGGCTTCGTACAACCTTTTGATCTTAGTAAATCGCCCCTAATAAGGGTATGTCTTGTTATATTTGATGAAAATAATTCTAAACTATTAATAGATATGCATCATATTATTGGAGATGGTACATCTATTAAGTTGATAATTAATGAATTATGTATGTTTTACAAAGGAGAAAAGCTGCCTGATTTACAGATACAGTATAGAGATTATGCTATATGGCAAAACGAATTACTTAATAGTGATAGAATAATAAATCAAGAAGAATATTGGAAACAAATTTTTGCAGACGAAATTCCAGTATTGGCTATGCCTTTAGATTTTGCTAGACCAAGTATACAAAGTTTTAAAGGTGATAAAATTACATTTGAATTAAGTAAAGATTTATATTTTTCAATTAAGAATTTATGTAAACAAACACAAACAACTCCATTTATGTTTTTTTTAGCAGCATATTATATATTAATTTATAAATATACTGCTCAGAAGGATATTATTATAGGAACACCGGTAGAAGGAAGAAATAACCTAGAGGTAAATGGATTAATTGGTATGTTTGTTAATACATTGCCCCTTCGTATAAGGTTAAACAGCAATATGACTTTTATTAACTTTTTAAGTGTGGTTAAAGAAACAGTGTTAGGAGGAGTAGAAAATCAGAATATTCCTTTTATACAACTTATTGATAAGTTGAATATAGTAAGAGAACAAAGTCATAATCCTTTATTTGATACTATGTTTGTAATGAATGAAATGATGGACTATCAATTTGAAGTAGAGAACTTGACGTTTGTTCCTGACAATATTGATATTGTTACTTCCAAATTTGACTTAACCTTAGAAGTTAGTGAAGTAAATGAAACATTTAAATGTGAACTAGAATACTGTACTGATTTATTTAAAAGAGCAAAGATGCAGCAATTATTAATTCACTATAGTAATTTACTAGAGAATATTACTAATGATACAAATCAGTATCTATCAAAAATGCAAATATTGTCACATAAAGAGTTATTAAGAGTAGAATTATTTAATAGTAAGGAAGCAGTATATGAACAGACAAAAACAATACATGAAATATTTGAAAAACAGGTAAAACTTACACCTCACAACATAGCAATCAGTTGCAATGATAATAGGGTTACTTATGAAGAGCTAAATAGTAAAGCTAATAAAGTTGCTAATAAACTTAGATTATTAGGTATAGGACCTGATAGTATCGTTGGAATAATGGCAAATCCATCTATTGAAATAATTATAGGTATGCTGGGAATTATAAAAGCAGGAGGAGCGTATTTACCCATAGATGTGGAAACACCTAGAGAACGTATAATGGATATATTGGAAGATGCTGATGTAAAATTACTTCTAGTTAATAATGACAATATAGATTATAGTTATCAAGTTGATAAAATATGTGTTATAGAAGAAATAATTAACGATAAAACATTATTAATCGATAATCTAAAACCTGTCAGCACGAGTAATAATCTAGTATATGTTATTTATACATCAGGTTCAACTGGAAAACCTAAAGGTGTATTGGTAGAACACAGAAATCTGATAAATTATATTTGTTGGGCTAAGAATATGTATTTGAAGGATAAAAATGAAGTAATGCCATTTTATTCTTCGATATCATTTGATTTAACAGTAACTTCAATTTTTACTCCTTTACTCTCTGGTAATCAAATTATTGTATACAACAGCATAGAAGATGATTTTGTTTTGCATAAAATATTAAAGGATAATAAAGTAACTGTTATAAAACTTACACCTGCTCATTTAATTCTATTAAAGAACATAAATATGAGTAATTCTAACCTAAAAAGACTTATTGTAGGAGGAGATGATTTAAAGGCAAGCTTAGCTAGAGAAATATCAAACAGCTTTTCTGATAATATAGAAATCTATAATGAATATGGACCAACTGAAACTGTTGTTGGATGTATGATACACAAATACGATGAAGAAAAAGATAACGGGGTATCTGTACCGATTGGTTACCCTACAGATAATGTTCAGATTTATATACTTGACAATGATTCTAATATAGTTCCTATAGGAGTAGCAGGAGAGATTTATATAGCTGGAAAAGGAGTAGTGAGAGGATATATAAAAAGACCTGAGCTGACTGATGATAAATTCATAGATAACCCATTTGGTATAGGAAAAATGTACAAAACAGGAGATTTAGGAAGATGGCTGCCTGATGGAAATATAGAATTTTTAGGACGTATTGATAATCAAGTAAAGATCAGAGGGTATAGAATAGAATTGGGTGAAATTGAGAAATATCTATTAAATTATGAATCAATTAATGAAGCTGTTGTTATGGCAAGAGGACAAGGAGAAGAAAAAGAAATAATAGCTTATTATGTTGCTGAAAAAGAAATAGATAAAAGCAAATTGAAAAAACAGTTAACAGAAAAGCTTCCTAAGTATATGATACCTCAGCGGCTGCAACAAGTAGATGATTTAATATTGACTAAGAATGGTAAAGTGAATAAAAAAGCGTTGTTACAATTAGAAGTAGCCAAAGAGGATGATGTAATGTATGTACCTCCTATTACAAAAATGGAAAAAACCTTACTAAATATTTGGAAAAACATAATTAATGATAATACAATAGGTATTAAACATAATTTTTTTGATATAGGCGGTCATTCTTTAAAAGCAATGCAGATGGTAGTACAAGCAGAAAAAGAAGGAATAGATGTTAAACTCAATCAGATAATGAAATATCCAACCATTGAAGAACTAAGTAAAAAATTACATTTTAAGAAAGAGGAGAAGAACTTAATTAATAATATACAAGATATCAATAATCAATTAAATAATCAGTTCCAATTTTTAAATAAACTTGTAATATATCATGTACAAAATGAAGTTTATGTCGTTTTATATAGTGATTATAAGAGTATAGAACAAAAATTAAATGTACTTAGCTATTTGAAAAATTATTGTATAGAAGATCTATATCCACATTATATCAAGAAAGTTGATAAACTAGATTCATCAATTAGATTAAATGGTCAAATCACTATGGAAAATTTCGAAAAAAAATTAGGGTTACGATATTGTACTGATGAAGAAGAAGATAATATCTTTATTGATATTATTTCACAGCTTGAAAAGTTTAATAATAATTTATTACAAGTTAAAACAGATAAATACATACCTATTTCACCTTCTCAGAAAATGTTTATGAATTTCCATACAGGATTTTCAGGAACAGTTATAACCATTAAACATCCTATTAATTTGAAGAGTTTTAATAAGGCTTTTAGTAGACTTATTCATAATCAGGTATTTATGCATAGTGTCTTGATAAAAGATAATAACAATATGATGTGGCAAAAATTAGACATAACAGATAAGTACATGGATATTCCTTATATTGACTTATCAAGTTATAAATTAGAAGAGCAAGAAAAATTAGTAAAGAGTATTATACAACAATATTACTTTTATCCATATGAAATGTTTAATAGTCTTTTATTTAGAGCCTTACTTATTTGCCATAATGAAGCTAGATATAGTTTAGTTATTCCTTTTAATCATATAATTTTTGATAAAATAAGTGACAGCATATTAAAAGAGAAATTATTTAATTATTATAATTTAATTGAGCAAAATGAAATTTTAGATGATACTCTTATAGATGAATATGAGACATTTATTGATAATATAAATAGTACTTTTCATGAGGAAAAAGAAATTCTACGAATGTTTAATTTAAAGTTGTATTATAATGAACATTTAAAGCTAAGTACTAAAATAAGTCGAGAATTAAAAGATTTTAAATACGAAACTCAAAGGATTACTTTAGAAATAAATACACCTTTTAATTTAGAAGAACATGGTGATAATTTATCTATACAAATAGGATTAGATTATATTTTAAGAGTATTTAAAGATTATTTTAATATTGATAAGGTACCTATTAATGTTTTATCTTATGGTAGAAGATATAAAGATTATGAATGCCTCAATACTATAGGTGCTTTTGTTGATCTAATTCCTGTACTTTTAGATGAAAATTATATTAAAGATACTGAGAGTTTAAATCAACTGATAAAAAAAGTAGCCCGTAATAATCTGAATTTCTTAAATATTTATGATAAGTATAAAAATATAAAAAACATTTGTGATGAAATATTTAGCTTCTTGATTACTTTTAATTTTTTAGGTAGATATGAATCCACTAATGAATTTATATATACTTACTTAGATGAATATATTAACGAAAAAAGAAAAGAATTTGGAGAAATGAAGTTTTTTGGCATTAGTATTGAATTGACTTATAACATGAATACATTAAGATTTTTTATTCAAGCACCAAACTTTCATAATGATTGGAAGAATTTTTTGGAAAATAATGCCACAAAATATTCTGAAGAATTATTTAAAGAAAGTAAAAAAACTAAATAAATTAATAAAAAGAATAACATATTGACAATTAAAAAATGTAATAGTAAAATATATAATATATTTATAAAAAAAAGAATATAAAGAAAAAATAGAAAAGCGAGAGTTGGCTTAAAATAAGTCTGTATAATATAAAAATTTTACAAAGGGGAGAAAAAAATGAAAAAGAACTTAAAAGCATTATTAGGTATTATGTTAGTAATAACGGTAGTTGTGACAAGTAACAGTTTTATTTATGCTAAAAATATTAATATGAGTAAGTCACAGATTTTAGCAGCAAAACAACTATCAGAAAGAACAGGAAGAGGTCTTTCAAAAAATAAAATTATGAGACAACAAAAAGAATTTGAAAGAATAACTAATTACAAAGAAGTTCTTAGTATGAACGAAAATAATCCTGCTTATCCAAAGAAGTTTGCTGAATATATTGATAAGTATAATGAATACTGTGATAAAATAGGACAATCTAATAATAAAGTTGAGCCTCTAAGTGACAACCCAACTTTAAAAGAAGTACAAAATTATCCAATAAATATAGGTAGTGGTGGAGATGATACTTATTCTGGAGATGGTAATTCATTCTCAGTTTCTGCATTAGAATCAGGTGAAATTGTTTTACCAGATTTATATGGTGTTTGTATACAAGGTCTAATCAACCATGCAGCTATTTACGATGAAAGTAGATATTATGATAATTCATCTGCGTGTTTCCTTTCAGCTAATAATGATGATAATCAAAATGGGTTAGGTTATAGTTATGTAGGTGTAGGATATGAATCTCCAGACTATTATCGTGATGCTTTTGATCAAGTTCATTGCTGTTATGTGAAAAATCATGATAGTGATGAACAAAGTGCATTAGATAAAGCACAAGCTGAAGCAAATGTTGGAGAAGATTATAGTCTTAAAACATTAAAATCAAATACAAGTAAATGGTATTGTTCAAAAGTTGTATGGTATGGTTATAAACATGGTGCAGATGTAGACATAGATTATGATGGTGGACCATTTGTATTTCCAGTAGATATCTATAATGATGGAGATATAGTTGTTTGGAAAACATATGAATAAAATTAGGTACGATAGGTATTGAAATAATATTAAATAGTTTTAAGTTAACTCTCAATTAGCCCTTGAGTCTAATATTATAGGCTTGAGGGTTTATAAACGGTTGATATAGGTTTGAGTTATTAAATTGTATATAAATATTATAGGAGTAGAAAAATGAAAGAAAAATACATTAAAAATTTTTTAGTAATATTTCTAAGTTGTATTTTAATAGTTTTGGTTGGATGTAATTCTACAAAAGTATCAAAGAATACTAAGATAAATGATATAACTGAAGACAGTAATTATTCTTATCGTATATATGGTTTAAGCGGAATGAATATATATATGACTAATTTAGCTATAAATAAAGAGAAGGTTGTTCATGATAAGCCAAAAAAAATAGAGATGGCATCTATTGGATACTTAAGTATGATACGTGAACTACCGGATAAATCAATAATATGTGCATTTGAATTGATAAAAAAAGAAGTTGGACATAATATATATGTAATTAATAATGATGAGATTGTCTCATACGAAGTATTTGATGACATAACAATAGCATCAAATATTATAGTTGATAAAGAACGTAATCTAGTTTATTTTATGGGGAGAACACAAGATAAGAATGTAACCCCTTTAGGGACGCCTATAGATGTTGTGGATTTATGTGATAAAGAAGTTGTAGATAGATTGTATTTTAAAGGAGAGTTATATGGTTGTACTATGAACGATAATTATATATATTTATCAATTTTATTAGGAAAAAGTTATGGATACGATGAAGTTGAAGAAGCCTATATATCAAGAATTAATAGAGAAACAAGGGAATACGAAATTGTTACAAAAAAAGGGCTTGATTATGGACCTATAGATGTTTTTGCTACAAAAGACAATAGTATATATGATATAAGTTGTATTAATCCTAGGAAAGATGGAGGAGTAAATGAGCCAAAAATAAGTAAGTATAACCAATTAGGTGAATTTCAAGGTGAATACGATATCCCGCTATGGTGTGATGGAATGTTATTAGATGATAATGGGGTTATATATGTTAATCATGTGGGAAAAGAATTTATGAGCGATTATGAAGGTGAAATTATTACAATTTTTGATACAAAGGAAGATAAAATTGTTGATACATTACAAGGATTTGAAGGGTGTTCATGTATAGATATTGAAGATAATTATTTATTTGTTGCTAACTATTTGTCAGGGGATGTATCTATTTTAGATAAGGATAGTAGAAAAGAAATAGGTAAAGTTAATTTAGAGGACGTTGGTAAACTTAGGCAGATTGTGGTTGTTAAAGTGAGCAATTAGTTTAATAAACTAAAATTTATTGGATTCAAAGAGTTGATCTAAGTATAAAAAATAGAAAAGGGGAAAAAGAAATGAGAAGTAATTTAAAACGATTATTAGGTATTGTATTAGTAATTGCTATAGTTATGACAAATAATTGTTTAATTTTTGCAAAAAATAATCATATTAGCCAGTATGCTAATA